>JAPSKX010000029.1:0-13187 GCA_031181325.1 Paenibacillus sp. | reverse complement strand
GGCATCTCGTCGATCGACAGCTCGGCGGGAATAGGCACGAAAGTAACGATTCGAATCCCGATGAGAGGAGAGGCAGAGCATGTATAAAGTTATATTGATCGACGACGAAAAGTGGATCCTGGAAAGCTTGAAAGGCACGGTCGATTGGGGAGCGATGGGATTCGAGATCGCGGCGACGGCCGCGAACGGGCCCGAAGGCTTGGAACGAATCCTCTCCTCGAGGCCGGACGTCGCGCTCGTGGATATTCGCATGCCCGGCATGAACGGACTCGAGTTGATCGGGAAGGCGAAAGAGACGGGCGTCTCGACCAAGTTCGTCATCGCGAGCGGATACGCCGACTTCGAGTATGCCAAGCAAGCGCTTGTGTACGGGGCCGTCGGCTACTGTTTAAAGCCGTTCGAGAAAGACGACATCGCCGAGACGATGACTTCGGTAAAACACATGTTGGACGATGAACGAAAGGCGGCGCTGAACGAGCTGATGGTGCTGTTGCTGGACGGCGACGACGCGTCCTCCGAACCGCTTCGAAACTCGCTGCTGCGCGCAGGCTTCGATTGGGACGAGGAACGCGGCGCGTGTATTCTGGTCATGAAGGGACCGCGGAACGGCTTGTTTCCCGAACGATTCGGCGGCGTGCCGCTAAGAATCGGCAGCGGCAGAACCGCTTTCGTGCTGCAGGGGGATCGGCGTGACGAAGTCATTCGCAATCTGCAGGCGCCTCTGCCTGAGCAGCTAAGTAGCGCCGGACTGAGCGAGCGGTTTTATGATATTAGGCGCATACGCGAGCACATCGAGGCATCGCGCGTCGCGTCGTTCGTAGAATTCACGCGAGGCGTCCGAGAGCTTGGAATCGCCGATCGCGGCCTCGAAGCGCCGCTGGACCCCGAAGCGATGGGGATGCTCTTCCAAGCGATTCAGAGGAAAGACTTGGATGCGGTTCGACTCGGCTTCGAACGGCTGGAGTCGCGGTTCCGAGCCGGGGAATACGATATTCGTCATGCGCGGCGGCTATACCGAGCCGTCTTGACGGCGGTGTACCCGCTTACCGCCAACCATGGGGAATCGGATCCGATGGAGGACGATCATCTCGCGGACGCATATCGTAACGTGTTCGATATGATGCGCGGATGTATGGAATGGATCGCGGAAAGCTTCGTGCATCCGATGCCGGACGAAGGCGACGGAAGCGGCAAGGCGAACGTACGGCTCATCGCGGAATATATTCGTGAACATGCTCAGGAGAACATCTCCATTCAAGGCATTGCGAAGCATTTCTATCTTCATCCCAATTACGTGAGCGCGCTGCTGAAGAAAGAGCTGCAGATCAATTTTACGAAGTATGTGACGGAACTCCGCATGAAACGCGCCTGCGAGCTGCTGCGGTCGTCCTCGCTGTCCGTCGGCGACATCGCCGAACGATCGGGATATCGCGATTACTTTTATTTCGCCAAGCTGTTTAAGAAGCATACCGGAAAAACTCCGACCGAGTTTCGCAGGGAGAACGCTTGACGTTCCGCCGGCGCGTCGTATCGACCGATGCCCCGGCTTTTTTGCGTTTCGGACGAGCGCCAGGCGGAAATCTCTTCGATTTTTCCATAGAAAACATGAGAATGTTCCATATGTTCGGATCGTGAGGTTCTTTTACACTGAACTAGGGATCATTTTCGGGAGAAGAAAGGGGGGAAGATATTGCAAGTCCGCGCGAAGCCGTGGAAGCGGCTGTTCGAACACAAGTACTTGTATGTTCTCGTTGCGCCGTTGCTCGTTTATTACGCGTTGTTCGAGTACGCTCCGATGTATGGGCTTGTCCTGGCTTTTAAGGAATTCAACATCTCCAGAGGCATCTTGGGGAGCGAATGGGTCGGTCTTGCGAACTTCCGGGAATTGTTTCAGTTGAACGATTTCTGGACCGCCTTTCGCAATACCGTCATTATTGCTTTCGGCCGTCTTGTCTTCGAGTTCCCGGTACCGATCTTCGTGGCGCTGCTGCTCAACGAAGTAAGAAAGGCGAAGCTGAAGAAGTTTTATCAAGTTGTTTATACATTTCCCCATTTTTTGTCATGGGTCATCATCAGCGGAATTTTGTTCAATTTCTTAGGTTCGTTCGGGGTGCTGAACCAGCTGCTCGCGGTGCTCGGTCTCGGCAAGGTGAATTTGCTCGTCGAACCGGATTCGTTCCGAGCGCTCATTTTCGGCAGCAGCTTGTGGAAGGACATGGGATGGGGGACGATCATCTACCTAGCGGCGATCGCCGGCATTAACCCCTCGTTGTACGAAGCCTCAAGCATCGACGGGGCGAACCGTTGGCAGCAGATGCGGTATATTACATGGCCGTCGTTGAAAAGTACGGTAGCGATCCTATTCATTCTGAATGTCGGCGGCATGATGAGCTCCGGCGGCGGGGGCTTCGATCAAATTTTTAACTTGTACAACCCTGCCGTCTATGAGAAAGCGGACATCCTGGACACTTACATTTACAGAAGAACGTTTGCGGTCGGCGAAAGCTACGGCACCTCGACCGCGGTCGGATTGTTTAAGTCCGTCATCAACTTTGTCCTGTTGTATACCGCCAACAAGATGGCCAAACGTCTCGGACAGGAAGGGATTTTCTGATGGTACGGAACCATACGGGGGCGGATCTCGCAATCCATGCCTTTTTAATGGTTTTGGCGTTGATCACGCTGCTGCCGTTTTATAACGTGGTCATAACGTCGTTCGCGGATCCTGCAGCCATTCGCGAACAGCGATTTTATCTCATTCCGACCAGCTTCGATTTAACTTCTTACGAGCTATTGCTGAAGGGAAGCTATATCGGCAGGGCGTTTACGAATTCGCTCGTCGTCACGCTGGCCGGCGCGTTCGTCAACGTCTTCGTGACGACGTGCGGCGCCTACGCTCTATCCAAGCGAGGCATGCCGGGCCGGAAGGTCATCCTCGCCGGCGTCGTCTTTACGATGTTGTTCAGCGGCGGCTTGATCCCGCTGTACCTTACGATCCGGAGCCTTGATCTAATCAATTCCTATGGGGCGATGATTTTTCCCGTGGCGGTGAGCACGTTTTTCCTCCTCGTCATGATGGACCACTTCCGCTCCATTCCCCCGAGCTTGGAGGAATCGGCGAAAATCGACGGGGCCAACGACATCTACATTTTGTTCCGGATCGTCCTCCCCATCTCCAAACCGACGATCGCGGCGATTACGCTGTTTTATGCGGTTGCGCGTTGGAACGAGTGGTATTATGCGATGCTGTTCATGACGGATCCGGACATGTACCCGATGCAGCTGTTTCTTCGCAATATGCTGCTCGACGTGACGAGAATGGCCCGGGACGACATGGGCTCATCGATGGTCGCGCAGCTCAGCGAGATGTATCCGGACGGTCTCAAGATGGCCAGCGTCGTCGTCACGATGGCGCCCATCATGCTGGTGTATCCGTATTTGCAAAAATATTTCGCGTCCGGCGTTACGTTAGGCGCCGTAAAAGAGTAAAACCAAGGGAGGAAAACGCATGTTTCAGTTTCAAAGGAAAAAGAAACTTACCCCGAGCGCTGCCGCGTTCGCAATGCTGGTAACCGTGCTTGCAGGCTGCTCGGGAAGCGGGGACGCAGGTACCCCGGGGAACGGCGGGGGCGGCTCCGCAGGCGCGGCGGGCGCGTCGACGGACGGCGCCGCAGCATCGGACCCGTTCGCAGAGCACATGGATATTTCCGTATCGACCTTCAACATCGGAAAAGCGTTCCCGGACCGGCAGTCCGACGAATTCCTGAAGCTGATGGAGGAGAAGTTCAACGTAACGTTCGTCGATAAAGTAATCAGCTACTCCGATTACGCGGAGAAATTCCAACTTTGGAGCGCCTCCGGCGAGCTGCCGGACGTCTTCAGCCACGACATCGTCAATTCCGAGACGTACTTCTCCTGGATCAAGCAAGGGATCATTCGGAGCTTGCCCGCGGACTTGAGCGCCTACCCGAACGTACACCGGGTGATGGAATCCGAGGAATCCAAAGCGCTGCTGGTGGACGGGAGGTATTACATAATTCCGCGCCAGACGTATCAAGCCCACGATCAATGGGCGATGGAACGGGCGCTCGTCGTCCGCAAAGACTGGATGGAGAAGCTGGGCATCCCCGATCCGGTCACATACGATGATTACCTGAACATGCTGCGCGCCTTCGCGGAGGAAGATCCCGACGGCAACGGAGCGAACGATACGGTCGGGTTGACGTTCCGCTCGACGGCGATGCTGCTGCCCGTCGCTTCCGGTACGTTCCCGAATACGATCAACGCTTCCTGGGTGAAGGAAGACGGACGTTACATTCCGTATTACGCCTCCGAGCGAATGCACGCGGCGGTCGCTCAGCTCCGCGACATGTATGCGCAAGGCGCGATCGACCCGGACTTCGCGGTCATGAAGACGAACGACGGGATCGATAAATTCGGACAAGGCAAAGTAGGCGCGATTTCTATCCAGGGTACGCCGAACGCATTGAAAAACTTGAGCAATTCGTGGGCGAAGTACAACAAAGATTCGGAGTTCGAACAGGCCATTAAAGTGCTGCCGGTATCCTGGGAGGCCGACGACGGCAATCGATATCGGTACCAGGCCGTAACGTTCTGGTCCGAAAGCTATTTCAGCTCGAGCGTCGACGACAAGAAGATGGACCGCATCCTGCGGATCTACGACTACTTGTTATCGGAGGAGTTCATCGTCGCAAAGCTGTACGGCATCGAAGGCAAAGACTACCGGGCGGAGGGGGACAAGCTCGTTATTACGAGGGAAAAGGATGAAAACGGCGAATTTAAAACCGTCGGTTCGCTGTACCCGTCGTTCAGCATGTTCGGAGGGTTGGCCGCTTGGTATCAATGGAACGAATTCGAAGAAAACGAAGCGATCGACATCGCGTACGACGCGGAGCTGGCGAAGCTGTCGCGAGAGGAGCTTCGACGCCGCGTCGAACAGCATGTCCCGGTGCCGACGAACTTCAAGGTCGAATTGCTGTATACGCCGGCGAAGGCGAAATTGAGCGCCATCAATCCGACCGAAGACATCATTCGCATTATGCTGGACGACGGCGACCCGGTTGAGCTGTGGAAGCAGGCGGTGAAAGGCTACGACAACAAAGGACTGCAGCAGGCGATCGAAGAAGTGAACGCCGCGGTCGCCGAACAGGGACTGGATTCGTGATGCGTCTCGGTACTTCGCTGCTCATCGGCGCCGGCGGAACGACCTCGATGTCCCTTGAAGACATACGGGACGCGGGAATTGCCGAGATCGAATTCGCCTGGCGCGCCGATGACTTCGACCTGCTCGATCCGGTCAACGAACTTGTATGCGAGCGCTTGATCGTAAGGGCGAAAGCGTTCGGCATGTCGGTCTGGTCCATGCACCTCCCTTATGGGACGGAGTGGGACGTTTCGCAACTTGATCAAGACGGGCGGGACGCCGCGGTCGGGCGTCACCTTCGCCTGCTGCGGCTGGCCGGCCGCTGGGGCGTTCGAACCGCCGTCCTTCACCCCAGCTGGGAGCCGGTACCTCCCGAAGAGCGGGCGGACCGACGGGAAGCATGCAAAGCGTCGCTATCGGTGCTGGCCGCGGAAGCGGAGGCGCTGGGAATCCGGATCGCGGTCGAAAATTTGCCTCGCACCTGCCTCGGCAACACCTCGGCCGAGATGCTGAGCCTGCTTGAGGCGGACGAACGGCTAGGCGTGTGCTGCGACGTCAATCATGCGCTTCAAGAATCGCCGCAGGCGTTCATTCGCGAGCTCGGGCGTCGCATCGTCAGCGTGCATCTGTCGGATAACGACGGGACCGGCGAACGGCATTGGCTGCCGGGCAAGGGGACGATTCACTGGTCGGGCGTCATCGAGGCATTGGCCGCGGCCGAATACGAGGGACCGTTTCTGTTCGAGGCGCGTCCGGTTTCGCCTCGCGACGTGGCGGAAAGCTGGAGGCGATTGTCCGCGAACTTCAAGGGAGAACAGGAAGAGGAGAAGGAGCCTTGCGAACAGGTTGCAGTTACGGACCAAGCTTCGGACCGGATACTCGTTCTGAACGCCGCCGCTCCGGACTGGGATGGGGATGATGCCGTCATTTGGTCTTGGTCCGCTCATGGGCGCAGCGATTTCGATGTGTTGGCTTCGGGCTGGGGATTGCCGACCGATGCGAAAATCCGGCGCATCCCCGCATGGGACGGCGTATGGATGGTCGTCACCGATTCGTTCGGCATGGCGGCGATCGTGCCTTATCCCGAGGGCGGCCCTCGGAAGTGGGGCGTACGCGTAAGAGGGAATTTGCACTCGATCGAGCTGCTGCCGAACGGCAATGCGGCGATCGCGGCGAGCACGGAAGGTTGGGTTCGGGTATACGCCTCGTCCCAGGGCCTTGATGCCGTAGCGTACTCCGAGATTTCGCTGAAGGGGGCGCACGGGCTTCAATGGGACCCCGAACGCAGGCGGTTATGGGCGCTGGGGGACGAAGAGCTTGTCGCGGTGCAGGTTTCGGGTCCTCCCGATGCGCCGGTCGTCCAAGCGGATACGAGCGTCCGGCTGCCGACGCCGTACGGCCACGACTTGCAGCCGGTGTACGGAAATCGCGACCGAATGTGGGTCAGCACGGGAAGCGACGTCTACCAGTTCGTCAAATCGACCGGCGCGTTCGATGCGAATTACCCGGGAAGCGAGAGCATACGCCGTGCGCATGTGAAGAGCGTCGGCAGTATACCGAACGGGCCGGTCGTATCGACGATTCCCGACGGGAAGGTAAGGGGCAACACGGGGGTCTCCAGCAACGATTGGTCGACGGATACCGTCGACTTCCTCCCGCAGGACGTCGCTAGAGTCCTAGACGGATCAGCCATTTACAAAGCGCGGGTGTGGAAAACAAGTTACTTGTAACGCGAAGAGACCCTTGGCTATTTTCCTGTCAAGGCTCGCTTTCGATCATCGCGCGTCCCGATTTACCAAGCACATTGCTGGCAACCGGGGACAGCTTTATGTTTGCACCTTCCAGCACTTTTTAAATGCGGCTTCATCTGATGAACGAACGGCTGCATCCGGGCGTAACCGAAACGCCGTCGCCGGAATAGCCCGGAGCGCCCGTGCTCGAGCCGGCCACCGTGGTGATGATGCCGTTCGTATCCACCTTGCGTACCCGCTCAAAGCGACGTCGGTACATGGCAAATCTGCGGCGGCGCAGAGGGATGTTTGGCGTCCTATGAAGAGGGTGCTGCTCACTAGCGCTGATTGCTATCGTAGCGATGCTCGTATTCGTGCTGCAAATTCCGCAAGACGGGCAATTCGGACCGGAGGTTTTGGCCGGTATGTTCGGACGATTCCTAAACTTGGCGGACATTGCATGGCTGATGATTGTCGGGATTCATGCAGCTAAGCTCAGAGCTTCTAAATAAGCGTAATCGAGGGAACGGCAGAAGGAAAATACATATGATCGCAAACCGGCTGCATGGAGCCTGCGGTCGGTTTGCGTCTGAATAGGGACTTTTCGCTTCTAGCGCAAATGCGGGAGGAGGGATGTTAGCCGGACTCTCGTGATGGAACGAACGATTTCGGGAAATCCTAGCCCATATTTCGAAAATGGAAAGGATGTCCTCGTTCATGCCGTCCATCGATCCGCCCGCCGTCGCGCTGCTCGCGCTGGCCGCCTTCGGCGTTCTCGGCAGTAATTCCTCGATTTCGATCGCGGCGGTCGCGCTGCTGCTCCTCCGCGTGACGAAGCTGCATCAAGCGTTCCCTTGGCTCGAGCGATACGGCTTGTCCGTCGGCATCGTCGTGCTGACGGTCGGCATTCTGGCTCCGATCGCCAGCGGGTCGCTGGACGTCCGAGCGATGTACGCGTCGATCTTCCATTGGCAGTCGCTCGCCGCCGTCGTCGTCGGCCTGCTGGTCGCGTACTTAGGCGGGCGAGGCGCCGCGCTCCTCGCGCAGCAGCCGACGATCGTCGCGGGGCTTCTCCTCGGCACGATCCTGGGCGTCGCCTTCCTGCGCGGCGTTCCCGTCGGGCCGCTCATTGCCGCCGGCATCCTCTCGCTGTTGCTGGGCGCGAAGTGAACGACGCTAGAACGAGAAGCTGAGCTGCTCGGGTCGGGCGAACGTCGGCTCCGCCGCGGGCATCGGCTCCGGACGGGGCGGCGGCGGAGGCGCAGGGAGCGCGTGGCGTGCGGATACGTCGGCGATGCGCCGCTGCATCGCCGTCGCGTACGCCTTCTCCGCATAGGCCGTCGCATACAGCCGGGTATAGGGTCGAATGAGCTCCGGGAAATAGCGCTCGAGCGTATGGTAATACCACATCTTCACGTCCGGCGACAGCCGCAGCAGCGACGTCATGGCGAAGCCGGCGCCCTGCGCCTTCGCCGCCGCGAACAGCGCGTCGAGCGTCTCCTCGGCGTCGGTGAGCAGCGGCAGAATCGGCGCGACGAAGACGCCGACGGGAAGGCCCGCGTCCGCCTGCGCGCCGTACGGCGCGCAGGCGGCCGGCGGGATGCGGCGAGGCGGGCTCCAGCTTCCTCGCGACGGCGGCGTCCAGCGTATTGGCGCTGATGTTGATCGCCGTCAGGTCCACGTCGCGCAGCACGTCCAGATCCCGCAGCACGAGCGGGGACCGGGTCGTGACGGACGTCGGGACGCGGTATCTCGCCAGCACCTCCAGACAGCCCCGCGTCAGCCGCGCTTTCGCCTCGATCGGCTGGTACGGGTCCGTCGCGGTGCCGATCGCGATCGGCCCGATGCGCGGCCCGACGTCCGCGTCGCGCAGGCCGTGGCGGCGCCCGAAGCCGCGAAGCTGCGCGTCCAGCGCTTCGGGAGCATTTTCCTTGATGAAAATATGATGTTGAAACTCGTCGGTCGCCTCCTTGCCGAGGAACGTCTGGAACGCTCTCGCATAACAGAAGCTGCAGCCATGCGCGCAGCCCCGATACGGATTCAGCGACCAGTCGAACGGCATCCGTTCGGCTTTCACGCGGTTCAGCATGTCCTTGGCGGCTACGGGTTCGAATCGTTTGGTCGTCATGGGATCTCCTTCGATTCATGTGGAACTGTTGTTCGTTTATTTGGTAGTATACCACATAAAATGTCGTATGCGAACATTCGTTTGTACCGAATCGATAATCCTCCATATTCGCCGCAACTTCCCAATGGTTGGAAGCGTATGAAGATGGCGAGAGCCATCCTTCGACGAAAAGGCGGCGAAGACGAGAATGCGGAAGCTTGCGATCGGAGCGGCTTGCTCCATCCTGCTGCTGGCGGGCCTGCGGTTGTAAGATCATCGAGGCGAGGCCCTGTTCAACGCATCATTCATCGACGCTGGAACGAATCTTCGCTTATCGAAGAGAATAGATTCACGGGATGGCGGGCGAGGAGACGGCGCTGAACCTCGTCGTCGACGAGCAGTACGGGACGAAGAGCGTGGGTTACAACTTATACGGCTGCCCGCGGCATCGCCGCCGATCGTCTGCCGATTCGAGGCTGCTGGATTTCCGCCTGCGGCATGACGTCGGCCGATCCGCTGTTCGGCGGATGCGAGAATACGGGCTATCTGTTCGACGTCGTCGAGACGCGTGGGTCATGAGTCATGGGAGGAGGTGGCGGGATGATGAAGATTTCTATCGCGAAAGCCGTAGGATTCGGGTGTCTCTTCGCGGCGGCGATCGTCTTGGTTCAAGTCGCGTCCGGGATGTACATGACATATCGGTACGTGCCGGACATCGTGGAGCAATACGAAACTGTGGATTATTTGCAGCATAAAGTTTCTTTCGGATTTCCTTCGGATCCGACGCGGCTGATCTTTGGAAGCGCCTTTTGGTTTATCGGCGTCGCGGCGCTTGGAGCGATGCTCTATGCGGGCGGAAGCTATGCGCTCCGAAGATGGAGAGGCAAGGGCGGATGAGGCGGCGCGGCGGAGGGCAAAAGCGAATCGCACGTCAAAATCCCCTGAGGCTCCGCAGCCCCAGGGGATTTCTTATGCAGTCTTATTCCGTTGCGACCGATTGGTCGGCTTGCATCGTCACTGGCGAGATGCGGACGAAGTGTGCGTCGAGGTTCTCGAGCATCGAGGCGACTTTCGCCGCTGCCTCCGCTTGGCCGGATTTCTCCAGCTCCGCGCGGTACGTGCCGAGCAATTCTTTCAGATCGGCGCGGCTCTTCTCGCCGAGCGCCGAGATGTTGACTTTCGCGCCCTTCGCGACGCGGCGCTGGATCGCCGCCTCGTCGAGGCCGAGCTCCGGCTGCAGGCGCTGGTAGATGACGCCGCCCGTCATGCCGGCGCAAATCCACGGGCCCGGATCGCCCATGACGACGGCGCGGCCGTTCGTCATGTACTCGAAGGCGAAGCCCTTCAGGTTCGCGCGGCCGGCCATGTTGCCGAGTTCGTCGCGGATCGGGCCTTCGATCTCGCCGCCGAAGATGACGTCGGCGCCCGAGAGGCGGATGCACGCGCGGGAGTCCGCGTTCCCTTGAACGATGAAGGTACCCTTCTGCGCGCCGTAGGCGAACGACTTGCCGACGGAACCGTTGATGAACGTCTTATGCTTGCTCGGCGCCTTCAGAATCGCGATCTTGCCGCCGAACGCCATCTTCGCGACGCCGTCTTCCGCGCCCCCGTGGACCGTGATGTCCACGCCGCGGGCGTTGAACGCGCCGAGGCCGTTGCCCGGCACGGAGCCGTCCGTCAGTTCGAGCGAGACGCTCGGGAGCTGATCGTAGCTGCCGTCGAACCGATCGCGTACGCGGTTCGAAGAGAAGCGGGAGCCGATGATGCGCGTCTCGGCGCTGATCTTGCTCCAGCGCTTCGCGATCGGCGACTCGAAGCTCAGCGCGTTCGGGTACATCGCCGCTTCCGCGCCGACGGCCGCGAGCACCGGCTCCGCGGAAGCGACGGCCGCTTCTTGGACGCCCGGAGCGATGAATTGCAGCGGCGCCGGACGCAGGATCGCGGACAGGTCGATCTTCTCGAGCGCGTTCACTTGGCGCAGCAGATCGGAGCGGCCGACGAGATCTTGCGCGTTCTTGAAGCCGAGCGCCGCGACGACCTCGCGCGCTTCTTCGCCGATGCCCGTGAACAGGCGGACGAGCGAGTCGACCGCGTTGTCGAACACGCGGGGCACGAAGCGGCGAAGGCCTTTCTCCTCGGCTTCTTCCATCGAGTCGATCTGCGTCGCGATGCCGACGTGGCACGTGTCGAGGTGGCAGCCGCGGCACGTGGTGCAGCCGATCGCTTGCATCGAGATGGAGCCGAAGCCGCAGCGGTTCGCGCCGAGCAGCATCATCTTGACGACGTCCGCGCCGGACTTCAGACCGCCGTCGGACCACAGCTCGACGCGATGGCGCAGGCCGGCTTCGATCAACGCGACGTGCGCGAGCTTCGTGCCGATCTCCGTCGGCAGGCCGACGTGCTGCAGCGAGTGGATGCGCGCCGCGCCCGTGCCGCCGTCGAAGCCCGACAGCGTGATGACGTTCGCGCCGGCCTTGGCGACGCCGACCGCGATCGTGCCGATGCCCGGAACGACCGGCACCTTCACGATGATCTTCGCGTTATGATTGCTCGCTTCCTTCAGCTCGCTGATGATCTGCGCGAGATCTTCGATCGAGTAGATATCATGGTTGTTCGAAGGCGAGATCAGGTCGGACCCGATCGTCGCGTTCCGCGCGGCCGCGATCTTCGCCGTGACCTTGGAGCCCGGCAGGTGACCGCCTTCGCCCGGCTTCGCGCCTTGGCCGATCTTGATCTCGAGGAACGCCACCGCGTTCGCGAGCTCGACGTTGACGCCGAAGCGTCCCGACGCGACCTGCGCGCCGCGCGTCCGCTTATAGCGGCCGAGCATATCCTTGATTTCGCCGCCCTCGCCGTTCATCGTGACCATGTTCAGACGCTCGCCGGCTTCCGCGTAGGCGCGGAACGCCGTTTCGTTCTGGGAGCCGAACGACATGGACGAGATGAGCATCGGCAGGGAGTGATCGCCGACGCCGATGTTGACGTCCTTCGGATCGAGCGGCTTGCGGCCTTCCGACAGGGCCTTCTCGTAGTTGAAGTCCGCCACGTGGCGAATGCTGATCGGGTTCTTCTCTTCTTCCTCGCGCAGCTTGTCGCGATAATCGCTGTACGGCGCTGCGCCGGAAGCGGCGTCGCCGAGCGCCTTCCACATCCGTTGGAAGAAGCGGAAGTTCTTGCCCGCCTTCGCCTTCGGATTGTTGTTATAGTCTTCGTAGCGCGCGGCCGCGTCCTGCTCGAGCTGAGCGAAGCCCGTGCCCGCGTTCTCGCTGCCGAGATAGTTGACGATGTCGAGCACGTCCGCGACTTCCGGCTGGAGGCCGATCGACGAGAAGAATCGCGTGTAGCCGCGAAGCTCGTGCGTACCGATCGTGGAGATGACCTTCTCCAGACCTTTCTGCAGCGCGGTGTATACTTTGCGAGCCGCAGGCGCGCCTTCCTTCGACGATGCCGTCGCGAAGAGGGCGTACGGCGAGATAAGATCGGCGCCGAGGCCGCACGCGAGCGCGATGTCGTGCAGGTTGCGCACGGACGCGGAACGCAGCGCGATCGCCGCTTGACGGCGCAGATTGTCGCCTTGACCGAGCTTCACGGCCTTCAGCGCGATGTCGACGCGGGATACCGCGAGGTGCGGGTCGACCCAGAGACGGTCGTTGCTGTTCGCTTCCGCGTCGTCGAGCACGAGCAGCGTCGCGCCGCCCTTGACGGCTGCGATAGCTTCGTCCGCGAGCTTGTCGAGCGCGGCCTTAAGCGATTCGCCGCGGCCGAACGTCAGCGACAGCGTCGCGACGGAGCCCGCCTTCGCCGCTTCGAAGGCGGCGAGGATCGATTCGAGCGACGGCTGGCCCAAGGCTTCCAGGCTGCCGACGCCGTTCGAGCCTTCGAGCACGAGCGGCGCCGGAAGCTCTACGCGGAGGCGGCCGTCGAGCTCGCCGTAGATCGTCGGACGAGGGCCGACGACGACGCGCGTGGAGAAGTGCTCCTGCTCGCGATCGCGGTCGATCGCGGGGTTCGTGACGACCGCGACGCTTTCTTTAATGAAGTCGGCGACGTTTTGGCGTTCCCAGTTCAGCGCCGCGAGCGGGCCGTCGTGGCGCGGGTGCTGCTGTCCGCCACGGGACTGCTCGCACGCACCTCGGGCGAGGACGCCGACGCGCCGCCGGAGCGCACCGGCCGCCGGCACGCGCAC
>JAPSKX010000028.1 GCA_031181325.1 Paenibacillus sp. | reverse complement strand
GGCGGGCGCTTATTTCTATCGCGCGGCGAACACGCTCGATTCGATGGTCGGGTACCGGAACGCGCGGTACCTCTGGTACGGCAAGGCGTCGGCGCGGCTCGACGACGTCTTGAATTATGTGCCGGCGCGACTCGCGGCCGTGCTGCTGGCTTGCGCCGCATGGCTGCGGGGGCGGTCCGGCCGGGCCGCGCTTCGGGCGGTGCGGCGATTCGCGCGGCTGCACCCGAGCCCGAACAGCGGCTATCCGGAGTCGGCCGTCGCGGGCGCGCTCGGCGTCCGGCTCGGCGGCGTGAACGTCTACGGCGGCGTCGAGAGCCGGCGCGCCTACATGGGCGAGCCGCGGGTGCCGCTTCGGAAGGAACATATCGCGCAAACCGTCGGACTGCTGCATGCGTTCGGCGGCTTGCTGCTGGGAGGTCTGTTATGCGCGGCGTTGGCGGTGTCTTGGGGGATTGGCTGAGCGCCGCGGCGGCGGCGGTGCAGCTTATGACGCGCGTGCCGATTCCGTTCGCTTTCGCTTGGAACGAGCGGATCGCGCGGCGCAGCATCGCGTTCTACCCGCTGGCGGGCCTCGTCGTCGGCGTCGTCGTCGGTCTGGTATATGCCTTGAGCGCGGCATGGGTGCCGCCGCCCGCGGCCGCCGCGCTCGTCGTCGCGGCGTGGGTGTGGGTCACCGGCGGCCTTCACCTGGACGGCTGGATGGATACGGCCGACGCGCTCGGCAGCAACCGTTCGCGGGAGCGGATGCTAGAGATCATGAAGGACCCGCGCGTAGGCGCGATGGGCGTCGCCTCGGGCGCGCTGCTGCTGCTCGGCAAGTACGCCTTCGTCTTGTCGCTGTTGGAGTATACGGCGGCCGGCGGCGTGCGTCTCGCCGCGGCGGTCGCCGCCGCGCCGATCCTCGCGCGCATGTTCGCGCCGTGGGCGGTCGTCCGATGGCCGTATGCCGGGGGCAGCGGCGGCATGGGCGCCGCGATGCGGGCCGCGGGGGTGCGGCACGCGCTGGCGGCGCTCGTCGTCGGCGCGGCCTGCCTCGCGGCGGCGCTCGCGCTGTTCGGCGGCGGCGCCGCGGACGCGGTCATGCTGCTGCCGCTCGCGGCCGCCGGCGCCGCGCTGACCGCCGCGGCCGGGGCGCTCGGCGCTTATCGGCTGAGCCGCCGCTTCGGCGGGCTCACCGGCGACCTGTACGGGGCCTTGATCGAAGGGCTCGAGCTGCTCCTGCTGTTCGCGGTCGTCGTCGTCGGCTTCCACGAAGGCGTATAGCGGGCTGCGATCGGCAGGAGGAAATCCCCCCTTGCTATGGTATCGTAGATCATTTTCTAACTTAGATACATATCTACGATGCCGTGGGAACGACGTACGACGGGCCGCGCCGGACGGAACGGGATATCGAAGGAGGAGGAAGCTATCATGCTGGAACGCTACGGGCACGGGGGCGACTTGCGGACGGCGTCGGCGCTGTACGGCCGGCCGGCGGACGCGTTCGTCGATTTCAGCTCGAACATGAATCCTTGGGGGCCGCCGCCCGGCGCGAAGGCGGCGCTGCTGCGCGCGTGGGATCGCGTCGACGCGTACCCGGACCCGGCGGCGCGGGAGCTGCGAGGTCTCCTCGCCGAGAAGCACGGCGTGCCGGTCGAGGCGGTCTGGGTCGGCAACGGCGCGGCGGAAGCGATCGATCTTGCCCTGCGCGCGCTGCGGCCGACGGCAGCCGCGCTCGCGGCGCCGGGCTTCGCCGAATACGAGACGGCGGTTACGCATGCCGGCGGACGGGCGCGCTTCATCGAGCTGGACGCGGACAACGGCTTCGCCGTGACCGCCGAAGCCGTGCGCGGCGCGGCGGCGGCCGGGGCGGATGCGATCGTGCTCGGGCACCCGAACAATCCGACGGGGCAGCTCCTTGCGAGCGACGCGGTCGAAGCCGCGCTGGACGCGTTCCGCGGCGTCGTCGTCGACGAGGCGTTCCTCGACTTCTCCCCCGAGGAGGAGTCGTTGACGCTCGTTCGGCGGGCCGCGGAGCGCCCCGGTCTGTTCGTTACGCGCTCGCTGACGAAGTTCTACGCGATCCCGGCGCTGCGGCTCGGCTACGTCGTCGCGCATCCGGACAGCATCGCGCGCATCCGCGCGCTCGCCGTGCCCTGGAGCGCGAACGGCATCGCGCTCGAGGTCGGCGCCGCGGCGCTCGCGGACCGCGAGTTCGCCGCGCGCACGCTGCGCTGGCTGCCGCCGGAGCGGGAATGGCTGACGAAGCGCCTGACCGCGCTCGGCCTGCGCGTCTTCCCGAGCGCGGCGAACTACGTGCTCGCCCGTCTGCCGGCCGGCATCGGAGCCGGCGCGCTGCAGGCCGCGCTCGGGCGCGAAGGGGTGCTCGTCCGGAGCGGCTCGACGTTCCGCGCCCTGAAGCCGGACGCGTACATCCGCCTCGCGGTGAAGAAGCGGGAGACGAACGAGCGGCTTCTGGAGGCGCTGGCGGCTTACCTTGCGACGGTGAAGGAGGGAACCCGGAATGACGCAGCAGACTCCCGCGCTTAGCCCGACCCTCATGATCCAAGGCACCGCCTCCGACGTCGGCAAGAGCCTCCTCGTCACGGCGCTGTGCCGCATCTTGACGAACGACGGCTATCGCGTCGCTCCGTTTAAGTCGCAGAACATGTCGAACAACTCCCACGTCACGCCGGACGGCAAGGAGATCGGCCGCGCGCAAGCGGTGCAGGCGGACGCGTGCCGCATCCCGGCGACGACGGACATGAACCCGATTTTGCTGAAGCCGACGGGCGAACGCCGCGCGCAGGTCGTCGTGCACGGGAAGCCGCTGCGAGATTACGATGCGGTCGAGTACCGCACGAATTATCTCCCGACCGCCGGGAAGTTCGTCCGCGAGGCGCTCGATCGGCTCCGCGCGACCCACGACGTCGTCGTGATGGAAGGCGCGGGCAGCCCGGCCGAGGTAAACCTGCGCGACCGCGACATCGTGAACATGCGTGCGGCCGCCTGGGGCGACGCGCCCGTCGTGCTCGTCGCGGACATCGACCGCGGCGGCGTGTTCGCGTCGATCGTCGGCACGATGGTGATTCTCAGGCCGGAGGAACGCGAACGGGTCAAGGGTTTTATCATCAATAAGTTTCGCGGCGATCCTTCGCTCCTTACCGACGGGCTGACCTGGCTCGAAAACGAAACCGGCAAACCCGTCCTCGGTGTCGTCCCGATGCTGCCGCACGTCGGGCTCGAGGACGAGGACGCGGCGTCGCTCGATCGCAAGCTGCGATCGCACGCGAATCCGACGCGCGAGCTCGACATCGCCGTGCTGCGCTTGCCGCGCGTGTCGAACTTCACCGACGTCGACGCGCTCGCCGGCGAGCCGGACGTCTCCGTCCGCTACGTCGCCCGCGTCGAGGAGTTGGGCGCCCCGGACGCGATCGTGATCCCGGGCACGAAGAACACGCTGCTCGACCTCGCGGCGCTGAAGGATCGCGGCTTCGATACCGCCGTGCAGCGTTACGCGGCCGCCGGCGGCCGCGTCGTCGGCATCTGCGGCGGCTTTCAGATGCTCGGCCTGACGCTGCGCGACCCGCACGGGGTCGAATCGCAGGAAGCGCCGACGCAGCGCATGGACGGGCTCGGCCTGCTGCCGAGCGACACCGCGTTCGCGCGCGAGAAGCGAACCGTCCGCGTCGCGGGCACCTTCGCGGGCTGGCCCGGCGCAACGCCGACCGCCCCGGCGCTCCCTATAGAAGGCTACGAAATCCACATGGGCGAGACGTCGTTCCGAGCGCCCGTACAAGCCTTGTTCCGCTTCGACGACGGAACGTCGGACGGAGCGGCGGCGAACGACGGACGGGTGTGGGGGACGTATGTCCATGGCATCTTCGATAACGACGGGTTCAGGAGAAGCTGGCTCGACATGCTGCGCGCGGACCGCGGGCTCCTTCCGCTCGAGAGCGGCTATCGGCATCGCGAGACGCGCGAAACCGCGTTCGACCGGCTGGCGGAGCATGTGCGCGCCCACGTGGATATGGAAGCGATCTATGCTATGATAGGAATTCGGAAGGGAGGCGGGACATCATGAAAATTTATACGAGAACCGGCGATAAAGGCACGACCGGCGTCATCGGAGGCCGCGTCCGCAAGGACGACCTCCAAGTCGAGGCGTACGGCACGGTGGACGAGCTGAATTCGTTCCTCGGCGTCGCGATGGCTTCGTTGGATCGGGCGAAGTTCGCCGACATGCACGAGGATTTGCTGAACATTCAGCACGAGCTGTTCGATTGCGGGTCCGATCTTGCGATTCTTAATAAGGAGAAGCGCGCCTACAAGGTGACTCCCGACATGGCGGAGAAGCTGGAAGCGCTCATCGATAAATACGACGCGGAGACGCCGGACCTTACGCGATTCATTCTCCCGGGAGGAACGGCGGCTTCCGCCGCGCTGCACGTGTGCCGCACCGTCTGCCGCCGCGCCGAGCGCCGCGTCGTGACGCTGGCCGAACGACAGGAGATCAACGAGCATGTCCGGACCTATCTGAACCGCCTGTCGGACTTGTTCTTCACGATCGCTCGAACGGCGAATCATCGCGAAGGCGAGACCGACGTCGAATACGTCCGCAGCGCGGACGTGTTCCGCCGGGGCAAGAAGGACCGATGACCGAACCGACGAAGCTGACGCATGTCGTGCCGCCGGAGCAGGACGGCTGGCGACTTCGCTCCGTGCTGTTGACCGGCATGGGGCTGTCGCGCAAGCTGCTCGTGCGGCAGCGCGGGCTCGAGGGGTCGATCACCGTGAACGGTTCGAGCGACGTCCTGTATCGGCCGATGCGCGTCGGCGACGTCGTGGAGGTGACGCTGCCGGTCGAGTCGTCCGAGACGATCCTGCCGCAGCCGATGGAGTTCGAAATTCTCTACGAGGACGAGCATCTGCTGATCGTCAATAAGCCCTGGGGGCTGATCGTGCATCCGACGTCCGGGCATTACACGGGGACGCTCGCGAACGGCATCGTGCACTATTGGCGGGAGCGCGGCGAATCGTTCCGGTTCCGTCCGATCCATCGCCTGGACCAGGATACGTCGGGGGTGCTCGCCGTGGCGAAGAACGGGTACGCGCATCAGTTCGTGAGCGAGCAGTTCCAAGCCGGAGCGGTGCGGAAGTCGTACATCGCCGTCGTGTACGGGCGGGTCGCGAACGACGCGGGCACCGTCGAAGGTCCGATCGACCGCGACGTCGAGGTGCCGCATATGCGCGTCGTGACGCCGTCGGGCGCGGCGTCGACGACGCATTACGAGGTCGTCGAGCGGTTCGCGGCCGCGACCGTCGTGCGCGTGAAGCCGGTCACCGGGCGGACGCATCAGATTCGCGTGCATATGAAGCACATTGGACATCCGCTGCTGGGCGACGAGCTGTACATCGACGCGGAACGTCATCCGCCTCGGGCGCTGCCGATTACGCGCCAAGCGCTGCATGCCGAGACGCTGTCGTTCGTTCACCCGGAGACGAAAGAGCGGGTGACGTTCGCGGCGCCGCCGACGCCGGATTTGGAGGCGTTGATACATTTTCTGCGAGAAGAAGGGGAGACGACACCATGAGCAAGGCGACCGCCTACATCTACCCGAAGTGCAGCACGTGCCGCGACGCGATGAAGTCGCTGGAAGCCAAGGGCGTGCATCCCGAGAGAATCGACCTGTTCGTGACGCCGCCGTCGAAGGAGGAGCTGCGACGATTGTGGGAGCTCAGCGGCTTGCCCTTGAAGAAATTCCTTAACACTTCCGGCGAAGTTTACAAGGAGATGAATCTGAAGGATCGCATTCCGAAGATGAGCGAGGACGAGGTGTTGGCGCTCATGGCGTCGAACGGCCGGCTTATCAAACGTCCGATCGTCACCGACGGCGAACGCATCACCGTCGGCTTCAAGGAAGAACAGTATAAGGAGATATGGTCATGACCCTTGTGCAACCTTCGACGCGGCTCGGCCGTCTCGGCTCGTCGATCTTCAGCGAGGTGGCGTCTTGGCGCGCGGAGGCCGCGGCCGACGGACTCGACGTCATCGACCTCGGCATCGGGAGCCCCGACAAGCCTCCGGCGGAGGCGGTACGCGCGACGCTCGCCGACGCCGCGATGCGGGAGGATATGTACGGCTATCCGTCGTCCGAGGGCAGCCCCGCGTTCCGGCAGGCGGCCGTCGATTGGCTCCGGTTCCGCTTCGGCGTCGAAGTCGATCCGGCGTCCGAGACGACCGTGCTGATGGGCTCGCAGGACGGCCTCGGACACCTCGCGCTCGCCGTCACGAATCCGGGCGATCTCGCCATCTTGCCCGATCCGGGGTACCCGATCTACGGGGCGGGACTCGCCGTCGCCGGCGTAGAGTCGTATCCGGTGCCGTTGCGAGAGGAGAACGGTTATCTGTTCGACTTCGCGTCGATTCCGCAGGACATCGCCCGCCGCGCGAAGCTGATCGTCGTCAATTATCCGAGCAACCCGTTGTCGGCGGTCGCGGATCGTTCATTCTACGAATCATTAATTTCATTCGCTAAACAATACAGCATCTTAGTCGTCCATGACGCCGCCTATTCGGAGCTCGCCTTCGACGGGTACCGCCCGATGAGCATTCTCGAACTGCCCGGCGCGAAGGACGCGGCGATCGAGTTTCATTCGCTGTCGAAGAGCTTTAACATGGCGGGCTGCCGCATCGGCTTCGCCGTCGGTCATGCGCCGGCCGTTCAGGCGCTGCGCACCCTGAAGGCGAACCTCGACTACGGCGTATTTCTCGCGGCGCAGGAAGCGGGCATTCGCGCGTTCGCCGAGGATATGTCGAACGGGGGAGGCGGCGCGGCGGCGGTGTACCGGTCGCGGCGCGACGTGTTTGTCGAAGCGATGCGCGAGGCCGGATGGCGCGTTCCGACGCCGAAAGCGACCATGTTCGTGTGGGCGCGCATCCCGGAGGGGTGGACGTCTCGACAAATTTCCCGGGAAATTTGTCGTCGGACCGGCGTCGTTGTCGTCCCGGGCAACGCGTTCGGTGTCGAAGGAGAAGGATACGTGCGAATCGCTCTGGTGCAGGAGGAAGGGCGGCTGCTGGAAGCGGCGCGAAGGATCGGCGAGTTTTTCCGCGAGGAAGGGTTGTCGGTCGTCTAGACGCAGCATCGAGAAGTATGCCGTTCGCCGCCGATGTTCGTCGATCGGAACGCGCCGCGCGAATACGGAAGGAGCGCATGAAACGAATGGAGTATATTTGCCATTATATGAATATCGGTCCCGAGGAAGAGATCCCATGGGAGCAAGTTCCGGCGGTCGCGCTGCGCGACGTCGTGGCGGGCGCGGCGCCACGGCTGCGCACGGAGGCGAAGGCCGTGTGGACGAAGGACGCGCTCCGCATCCGCTTCGAATGCGAGGACGACCATATCGCGGCGGCGATGACGAATCGGGACGACCCGCTGTACGACGAGGACGTCGTCGAAGTGTTCATCGACGAAGAAGGCACGGGGGAACGGTATATCGAGCTGGAGATCAATCCGTTGAACGCGGTGTTCGATGCAAGGGTCCGGAACGACTTGGCCGGCACGATTCAAGTCGATACGTCGTGGGATGCCGACGGATTGGCGACGAAGGTCGTTCGCGGGGCGGGGACGACGATGTACGACATCTCGATCCCGTATCCGAATTTTCGGAACCGCCCCGAAGAAGGAACGGAGTGGCGTTGGAACTTATATCGCATCGACGAGGATCCTGCGGGGAAGCGGCACTTCTGGGCATGGTCTCCGACGGGAGCGGTGGACTATCATGTCTCTCGGCGGTTCGGCGCTCTTCGCTTCGCCGGAGCCGCGAGATAAGGCAATAAAAGAGACCATGGCCGGCTCGCGCGACAGTGCGCGGGCCGGCCATGGTCTCTATTTATGCTTGCGTCTTGCGATCACGTCGATCTCGACTAACAGGTCGAAGTTCAATTCGCAGTAGACGAGCGTTCGCGCCGGGTACGGAGGGGAGAACAGCTCGGCGTAAATCCGATTGAACGCCTCGTAATGCTTGCGATCGGTGAGGTATACGTTGACCTTCAGAACGTCCTTCAACGTTACACCCGATTGCGACAAGATGGCGACGAGATTATGGATCGTGCGCACGGTTTGCCCCTCCAGGTCGTACGCCGACAGCGCTCCCGTCACCGGGTCGATCCCTCCTTGCCCGGAGACGAACAGCAAGTCTTCCGATTGCGTCGTTACGGAGAAAGGAACCACTTCCGTGCCGTATGAGTTGATCTTATTTTCCAAAGGCCATGTTCCTCTCGTAGTGATTTCGACCCGGTTCGGCGCGTCGGGAGGACGTCGCGTTCGGGCGGCGGATCTGCGCCCGCCGCCGGCAGCCCCGAGCAAGGATCGAAGCATTTCCGCCCATTACCAGCCTAGCGCCTTGCGCGTCTCGACCGCTTTCCGGTTATATTCCTCGACGAACGGAATGATTTCGCTGAAATCGCCGCCTTCCGTCATGATCCGGTTCACTCTCGCGGTGACGTTGTTGACGTAATCGCCGAGATCCATTACGTTCATATCGTTCCAGTAGCAGCACGACTGGGCGGCCATCTTGACCGCTTCGACGTCTTTCCCGCTCCAGACGCTCGTCTTGGCGTAATGCGCGTCGATCTCCGGGCTGATGATCCAGGAGCCCGAGCCGTTGTCGATGCTGAGCATCTGCGCTTTCTCGCTGAACAGGTAGCTTAGGAACATGAACGCTTCCTCTTTATGCTTCGAGGCCTTCACCATCGACATCGGTCCGACTTGGTGAAGGGTGATCTGCCGCTCGGTGCCCCGCGGGAACGGAAGAACGTCCCACTGGAACGGGGCTTGTTGGAGCGTCGGCAAGATCCAGTCCACGCCGGTAATAAACAAGATGTTTCCGTTCACGAAGTTGACGGCCGGATCGGCGTTAAAGCCGAGCTCCTTGATTTGCTCCGGGTTCGGCTGCACGTTCCACTTGCGGATCAAATCCTGCGACCACTGCAGGTCGGCCAGCACCTCCGGCGTATGGGCGACGCTCGCCGTCCGGTCCTCGTTGAGCAGTCTTGCGCTTCCGGCGCTGCCGTTCGCGATGGCGCGAATGTTGTTCATATCGCCGGCGAGGCCGAACATGCCCCAATCGTTGGCGTCCTTGTTCGTCGCCTTCTTCGCCATCTCGAGCAAGTCGTCGTACGTCCAATCCTTGCTCGGCATCTCCATGCCGTATTTGCTTAACAAATCTTTGTTGACGGCGATCCACATCGGGATGTCCGTCCATGGGACGGCGTACGTCTTGCCGCCGGTGGCGAACGATTCCAGCAAGCCTTCGACCATCTTCGCGTTCTGCATTCTTTCGTCGGCGGCGATGTACGGCGTCAGGTCTTCCAACAGATCGTTGCCGTTCGATACCCATTCCGTCAATCCGCGGTCCAGGATGACGAGATCGGATTCCTCGCCGGCGATGATGTTGTTGATGACCGCTTGGTTGATGGAGGTGTTTTCCTTGATCGTAATCCAAGGATGCTCCTCCATGAAAGCCGCGATCGTCGCCTTGAGCGCCGGGCTGAAGAACCATCCATGGATCGTCAACTCGACGGGCTCCCGGTCTTCCGGAGCCGGTTCCGGATCGCCGGCAGGCGGCGTCTCCGTCTTCGTTTCGGTTTCGGTCTTCGCCGGCGGCTCCGCCGGCGGCTCTTCCGTTCCGGGCTTCGCTCCGTCTTCGCTGCATGCGGACAAGGCGACCAACGCTGCAAGCGATACCGCGGCGACGCTTGGAACCTTCAACCACCGTAATTTCAACGCATTTCCCCCCGATCAAGATGGTAAGCGCTTCCTATACTGCGGCTCTCGTTAGCGAATGGAAGTTCTTGCCTAGATTTTAATCATATGCTTATTTTCAAGTCAACAAATAAATTTCACATATGCTAAAAATATATTTTCGAAAACGTCAAACGATTTTGAATATTCCATTGTCAATTTTAGGATTGTCGAGTTATAATTTCACGTATATGAATTTCATTCACGATTATCGCTGTCAAGGGGGGGCGTTCATGGGGAACGTGGCGTTCGACCATGTTTATAAGTTTTATAAAGGGGAAGCCCGGCCGTCGGTCAACGACTTCCACTTGGAGATCGACGACGGCGAGTTTCTCGTGATGGTCGGACCTTCGGGGTGCGGCAAGTCGACGACGCTTCGGATGCTGGCGGGATTGGAGGAGGTGTCGAAGGGAGACATCTATATCGACGGGAAGTTCATGAACTTCGTCTCCCCGAAGGATCGGGATATCGCGATGGTGTTCCAGAACTATGCGCTGTATCCGAACCTGACCGTCTACGAAAATATGGCGCTCGGCTTGCAGCTGCATAAGGTCGCCAAACACGAAATCGAGCTTCGCGTCAATCGGGCGGCGCGCATGCTGGAGATTACGCCGTTCCTCGCGAAGAAGCCGAGCCAGCTGTCGGGCGGACAGAAGCAGCGCGTCGCGCTCGGCCGCGCGCTCGTCCGGGAGCCGAAGGTATTCCTGATGGACGAACCGCTGTCGAACCTGGACGCGAAGCTGCGAACCCAAACCCGGATGGAGATCGCGAAGCTGCACAGTCAGCTGAAGACGACGGTCGTCTACGTGACGCACGATCAGACGGAAGCGATGACGATGGGCACGCGAATCGTCGTTATGAAGGACGGGAACATCCAGCAGGTCGCTCCCCCGCAGCAGCTGTACGACGAGCCGGCGAATCTGTTCGTAGCGGGCTTCATCGGCTCGCCGCAGATGAACTTCGTCGACGGCGCGATCGTCGAGACGAACGGCGAGCTGTATTTCGAGACGAAACGTCTGCGGTTGAAAATACCGGAACCCGTCGCTCGCGATATTCGATTCTCGAAGACGAATCTGCGGCAAGCGGTGATGGGGATTCGTCCGGAGCATGTCGTCAGCGAGCCGTGGGCCGTCGAGCGCCATGCCGAGTGGCGGATCGAAGCCAAGATCGAGATGCGGGAGCCGATGGGGTCGGATACGTACTTATACGCGGCGGTCGGCGAACATACGTTGACGACGCGCGCCGAGCCGCATACGCCCGCGCGCCCCGGCGATGCGATCTCGCTCGCCGTTCGGATGGATAAAGCACGGTTTTTCGATCGCGAGAGCGGCCTGGCGATAACGAACCGGGGGGACCGCGCATGACGTCGGCCGGGAGGAACGCAATACGTTTTGCAATCGCTTTCGCCGCGATCGGTTGCGCGGCGGCTGCGTTGCTCTGGCGGTCGTCGTCCGCCGAGCCTCGGTCGTATCCTGTCGTGTCCGAAGAACGGCTGTACGACATTATCGGGGAACCGGAGGACGGTGCCGCGTCGTACACCCAATGGATCCGAAGCGAGGAGGCGCGCGCGTTCTCTCCGGCGCAAGGCGTCGAAGCCGCGATTCCGGCCGTAGCGTACACGGCCGCTTCGGAGGAAGCGGACGTCCGCGTACGCTACGACGCCGACCGAGGGACGGACGTCGTCGATTGGACGAATGCGGACGGTTGGGTGGAATGGGAAATCGAAGCGCCCGAGGACGGCATGTATGAATTGGTCGTGGATTACGCGCCTCTTCCCGGCAGCTACTCGCATGTCGTACGCGGAATTGTCGTAGACGGCGCCTATCCGTTCCTGGAGGCGGAACGGCTCGCTTTCGAGCGGTTGTGGACGGACGGCAAGGTCCCGTACGACCGCAATTCGATCGACAACGAGATTCGCCCCGTACAGGTCGAAGCGAAGGGGTGGATCGCCAAGCGGATCGCGGATCATTCGGTGTCCCCGGAGCCGCTCCGATTCGCGTTGACGAAGGGCAAGCACGCGATCCGGCTGGTCGGCGTGAAGGAGCCGGTCTCCCTTCATTCGCTGACGCTGTCGTCGCCCGAGCCGCTCCCCTCTTACGAGGAGTACGTCAAGTCGCGCCCTCCGGCCGCCGAAGCGGGACGGGACCCGTGGCATTCGACGATCGAGGCGGAACGGTTCGCGCGGAAGTCGGCCGCCGGCATTCGGACGATCAGCGTAAGCGAGCCGCACGCGTCGCCCGACCCGAAGGGCAGAATCGTGTACAACGCCATCGGCGGCGCGTATTGGCTTACGGCCGGGGATGCGATTCAATGGGAATTTTCCGTCCCGGAAACCGGTTACTACGCCATCGATCTTAAATATTTCCAAGGCTATAACGGCAACGCGAACGCCTACCGGACGGTGAAGCTCGACGGCGTCGTCCCGTTCCGGGAGCTGCTTCGGTATCGGTTCAAGGCGAATCGCGAGATGGAGCTGGAGCCTCTGTCGGACCCGACCGGGAAGCCGTATTTGTTTTACCTGACCGAAGGAACGCATGTGTTCGAGATGACCGTAGACAATTCCGCCGTCCGTCCCGTCATTCAAGCGCTCGCCCGCTTGAACGAGCGGCTGTCGAGCGTCGAGCGCGCCGTGCGCGTCGTCTCGGGCAACTACGGGTATGGCGGCGTCGTCAATCTGGACACCGCCCGCGTATGGGAGATGAACAAATACGATCCCGAGCTCGAGCCGAAGCTTCGCCAAGCGAGAGACGATCTGGCGACCGTCAGCGCCTATTTGAAAGGGCTGTATCAAGGCACGACGGAAGCGACGACGGCGCTCGATGCCGCCGCAAGCCGCATCGGCGAGCTGCTGGAGGACGTCGACGACTTGCCGAACGAGGTCGCCGCCTTCCAGACGATCAAGTCGAACCTGAACGCCTGGACGACGTCGATCGAGGATCAACCGATGCACATGGACTACTTCATCGTTCGTACGCCGGGCGCCGATCCGGGAGCCAAGCTGCCGAACGCGTGGGACAAAGCGCGATACGCCGCGGCGAATTTCGCGCGGACGTTCTTCCAAAAGTACGACACGATCGAGAGCGACGATCCCGAGGCGTTGACGGTGTGGGTGCAGCGCGGGCGGGACCACGTGGATCTGCTCGAAGCGATGATCGAACGGGAGTTTACGCCGAGCACGGGCATTCGGGTCGACGTCAATCTGATTCCGAGCCAGAACGTGCTGCTCATGAGCGCGGCCGCCGGTCAACAGCCGGACGTGGCGCTCGGGGCCGGGATGGAGGTTCCCGCCGACTTCGCCATGCGCGGGGCGGCCCAAGACTTGACGGCGTTCGACGGCTTCGAACGCGTCGCCGAGCGGTTCAACCCGGGCGTCATGCGCGCGTTCGCCTACGACGGCAAGGTGTACGGCCTGCCGGAGACGTTAACGTACAATATGCTGTTCGTCCGCACGGACATCCTAAGCGAGCTCGGGATCGAGCCGCCGGACACTTGGGAGGACGTGCTGGACATCTTGCCGACGCTGCAAGAGAACGGGATGACCTTCATGTTCCCGAGAATCTCGACGCTGCAGGAGAGCGGCGCCGCCTTCATGACCCGCAAGCCGGATTTCCTGACGCCGTACTATCAGCACGGCGGCGAATTTTACACGTCGGACGGCTTGCTTCCGCGGCTGAACGACGAGGCCGGTTACGCGGCGTTCAAGGCATGGACGGATTGGTACGCCAAATACGACCTGCCCAGAGACGTGCCGGAGTTTTTCAATCATTTCCGCTTCGGCGGCATTCCGGTCGGCGTCGGCGACGTCTCGATGTACATCCAATTGGCCGCGGCGGCGCCGGAGCTGGCCGGCCATTGGAAGATGCTGCCGATCCCCGGCGTCGAGCAGCCGGACGGAACGGTCGCCCGATGGTCGTCCCAAGGCTTGGCGTCGGCGATGATCTTGAGCGACAGCGACCGGAAGGATGAAGCATGGAGGTTTCTGGACTGGTGGACGTCGGACGACGTACAGAGCCGGTACGGCCGCGACATCGAGTCGTTCGCCGGCATTACGTACCGTTGGCACACGGCGAATCGGAACGCCCTGCAGACGCTGCCGTGGGAGGAAGACGATCTGCTCGCCATTAACGAGCAATGGAGATGGGCGAAGAACATGCCGTTCGTGCCGGGGTACTATATGCTGCCGCGGGAGATGGATTTCGCTTGGAACGAGACGCTGCTGAACGGGACGCCGGCGCGGGAGGCGCTCGACGACGCGCAGATGTCGCTCATGCGGGAGATGCTTCGCAAGCAGAACGAATTCGGCATCGGACCGGGCGACGACCTGGAGATTCCTCCGTACGAGAATCCACATATAAAGGAGTAAACCATGAAGCCAGGATCCTATGCTTCTCTCCGACCTTCCGCGCCGCCGGCCGACTCGAAGCCCGGCGCGCCGAAGCTCGCGCGGCGGCTCGCCCGGTTCTGGAGCGAGTGCTGGCGCGATCGTTACTCCTACATATTTCTGGCGCCGTTCCTGATTCTCTTCGCGACGTTCATCGTCGTCCCGGTGGCGATGGCCGCGGGATTGAGCCTCACGTCCTTCAACGGGATCGGCGCGCCGCGTTGGGTCGGGGCGAGTCACTATATTAACATGTTGACGCAGGATTTCATCTTCGTAAAACATACGCTTCCCAACACGCTCAAATTCGCGGCGATCGTCGGACCGGGCGGGTACGCGTTGACGTTCGTCTTCGCCTGGGCGATCCATCAGCTTCCGAAGGGGCCGCGCGAGTTTTTCACCTTAGCGCTGTATGCGCCGTCGATGGCGACCGGGGTAGGCTTGTCGGTCATCTGGGCGACCGCCTTCAGCGGGGACCGGCTCGGATACCTGAACAACTTGCTCATCCGGTTGGACGTCATCGACGCCCCGGTGCTGTGGCTGCAAGACCCCAGGTCGCTGATGTGGATCATGATCGTCGTATCGCTGTGGACCAGCATGGGGGTCGGCTTTCTCGCGATGCTCGGCGGTCTGCAGACCGTAAATACGGAATTGTACGAGGCGGGGCGGATCGACGGCATCAAAAATCGGATCCAAGAGGTCGTGTACATCACGATCCCGTCGATGAAGCCGCAGATGCTGTTCAGCGCCGTCATGTCGATCGTCGCCACCTTGAAGGCGGGGGAAATCTCGACGCTGCTGACCGGCGTCGTCGTGACGCCCAATTACGCCGGACATCTGATCAGCAACCATATCGAGGATTACGCCTTCCTTCGATACGAGTGGGGGTACGCCTCCGCGCTATCCGTCGTGCTGCTGCTGCTCGGGTACGGCTTGGTCAGACTCAGCTACGCGTTGTTCCGCACGAAGGAGGATGAGTAGATGCTGCGCGCGGTCCGGAAGGTCACCGTCGGCCAGTGGCTGCTGCTTACGGGGTTAACGGCGATCGGCTTGTTCATGTTTCTCCCGATCGTGTTTCTGTTCAACAACGCGTTCAAGCCGTTGAACGAGCTGTATTTATTCCCGCCGCCGATCTTCGTGAAGCAGCCGACGACGACGAACTTCGAGCATCTGTTCTTGCAGGCCGCCGCGGGGACAGTGCCGTTCACCAGATACTTATTCAACAGCGTAGTCGTGTCGGGCGCGACGCTCGCGGCCGTGCTGCTCGTCAGCACGATGGCCGGCTACGTGTTGTCGAAGCACCGGTTTCATTTCCGAGCGTTCATCATGGCGGCGATCATGATCTCGCTCATGTTCGTGCCGGAGATGGTGCTTATTCCGAGGTACCTCGTCGTCAGCTTCCTCGGGTTGAAAGACACCTATTGGGCGCATATTTTGCCGTTCGTCGCTTCGCCGGTCGCCGTATTCCTCATGAAGCAATTCATCGATCAAATTCCGGACGCGCTGCTCGAGGCGGCCAAGTTGGACGGGGCGACGGACATGTATTTATTTACGCGCATCGTCATTCCGCTGACGGCTCCGGCGGTAGCCACGATTTGCATCATTACGTTCCAGCTCGTCTTCATGGACGTCACGACGTCCACCTATTACATTACGAAAGATACGATGAAGACAATGGCCTTCTATATGACCTCGTTCACGGTCAATATACCGGGGGTCGCCGCGGCCAGCATCGGAGCCGCGATCGCGCTGCTCATGTTCCTGCCGAATTTGATCTTGTTCTTGCTGTTCCAGCGCAAGATGATTCAGACGATGCTGCATTCCGGCGTGAAATAAGCAGACGGGAGAGGGGGGGGTACGGATGAGCATACGACGCAGCGCCATCTCGGTCGTCTCGGCCATCATCGTCATCGCATTCCTGTTTCCTTCCGTCGGGGCGGCCCAGCTGCCTTACGAAACGTGGTATGTGGATCGACAGACGGGGCGCATGTCGGTCGTTCAACCGATGTACGCGCCGAAGCGCATCGTCGACGGAAGCGAGTCGGGGACGCCGTTCGCGACGCCTAGCGACATCTTCGTCGCCGAGAACGGGCACGTCTTCGTCGCGGACGCGGGCAACCATCGCATCGTAGAGCTCGATGCGGACGGGGGGTTCGTGCGAACGATCGGGGAAGAAGAAGGGCCGGGCCGACTGAACGGTCCGGAGGGGGTGTTCGCGGGGCGGGACGGCACGATCTACGTCGCGAATACGGGCGGACGCAGCGTCGTGACGTACGACGCCGAAGGGCGATGGCTTCGTACGTTCGAGAAGCCGGAATCCGACCTGCTTTACGAAGAATATCACTTCATTCCTTCGAAGCTTGTCGTCGACCAGCGCGGCGTCCTCTACATCGTCGTGAAGGATTCGTACCAAGGGCTGTTCCGCATGAACGCGCAGGGCGAGTTCACCGGCTTCTTCGGCGCGAACAAGACGAAGCTGGCGTGGATGGACCGGCTCAAGCGAGCGGTGCTGTCGAAGGAGACGCTCGCCAAGGAAGCGGCCAAACGTCCGAACGCGATCGAAAGCGTCGCGCTCGCGGACGACGGCTTCCTGCTCGTCACGAGCTCGGGCGACGTCAGCGACGGGCAAATTCGGAAGCTGAACGCCGGCGGCGCCGACGCCTTCGGCAACAAAGCGTTCAACCCGCAGCTGGTCGAGACGGCGGCCGACGGACAAGGGTTTCTGTACTCCGTCGATCGGAGCGGCTTCGGCAATATTACGATTTACGATCCTACGGGCCATCCGCTGGCGCTCTTCGGAATCGGGGACGAGAGCGCGCGTCAGCTCGGCGCGATGACGTTCCCGACCAGCATCGCCGTAAGCGGCACCGCCGACATCTGGATCGCCGACAGCGCTCAGAACGTCATTCAAGTGTTCGAGCGGACCGACTTCGGCGAGACGTTCCTGAAAGCGAACGAATTGTATTTCAAAGGCGAATACGAGAAGAGCAAGCCGTATTGGGAAGAAGTGATCCGCCACAACGGGATGATGAACGTCGCGTGGAGCGGCATGGGCAAGGCGGCGCTGTACGAGAGGGACTATCGCGCCGCGGCCGCCTACTTCCAGGAAGCGAAAGACGCCAAAGGGTATTCCGACGCGTTCTGGTACGTTCGGTACGAATGGATCCGGGATCACTTCGTGACGGCGGTCGTCGCCGCCGCGCTCGGCCTGTGGGGCGTCGCGTTCTTGTCGCGGAGATGGAAGGCGTACGCCGCCGCAAGGAACTGGCCGCCCGCCGCGCTGCGTTACGGCACCGACATCCGAGACGGCTTCTATACGATGTTCCATCCGTTCGACGGGTTTTATCGGATGAAGGAGCGGAAAGTTTCCTGGACGGTGACGGCGCTGATCTTGGCCGCGGCGATCGCAGCGAATTTGTATTCGACGTTCGGCTCGAGTCTCATCGCGTACCCTTACGATATCGCTAGGGTGAACGTCCCGTTGACCGTAGGCCTGCTGATCGTGCCGTGGCTCACATGGGTCGTCGCCAATTACTTGGTCAGCTCCGTGAAGGGGGGCGAGGGGCGGTTCCGGGAAGTGTTCCAAGCCAGCGCCTTCGCGCTGGTTCCGTATATCGTCATGACGATTCCGTTGACCCTTCTATCCAACTGGATCGTCTGGGAGGAATGGGTGCTTTACGATCTTGGGAAGCAGGCGATGTGGGGCTGGGTCGTCTTGCTGTTCTTCGTCATGACGCAGGTCGTGCACAATTTCGACTTCGTGGAGACGGCGAGAAATATCGGCATTACGCTGTTCACGATCGCCGTCATCTGGATTTTCGCCGCGATCGTCATCGCGCTCGGCGCGAATCTGTACGACTTCCTAGAGCAGCTGTACCGGGAGGTGACCTTCGTTGCTTAAGCGGATCTGGCCGACGCGCGTGCGGCATCGCACGCTGTTCGGATTGCTGCTGATCGTACTTCTCGGCTCGAGCGCGCTGTGGATCGCGCGGCTCGACCGGCTCCCCCCGCTCTCGGAATTGGGCATCGGCGCGCCGCCGGAGCCGGGCGCGGCCGTCGCGCAAGGGGCTGCGTGGGACCCGCCGGCCGCTCGCGCGGACGGCTTCGCGCCGGTGGCGGAGAACGAAGCCTTCGCGTTATACATCGACCCGGAGACGAGCCGGATCGCCGTCGAAAACAAGCGAAGCGGATTTCTCTGGCGGGGCAATCCGTCCGCGGAGGAGCTCGGTGCGGAGACGGCCGCCGGATTGTTGAAGGAAAACTTGCAGTCGCCGTTCGTGCTCGAATATATCTTGGGGACGAACACGAGACGCATTCAGAGCAACGCGCTGGACCCGAAGGTCGATGCGACGTTCGCCGCCGTCGAGAACGGCGTTCAGGTGACGTACGATTACGGCGAGCTGGGACTGTCCTTCGTCGTTCAGTACGCGATTACCGAAGAAGGGTTCGAAGCGGTCGTGCCGGAAGCGGGAATCCGGGAGGACGGCGAGGCGAAGCTGTTTTCGCTGAGCGTCCTGCCGTACTTCGGCGCCGTCTCCGGGACGAAGGAGGATGGGTACTTATTCGTGCCGGACGGCCCCGGCGGGTTGATTCCTTACGATGCGTCGCGTCCGGCCTCGGTCAAGGGATACGAATTTCCGATCTACGGCAGCGATCCGTCCCACTTGAAAGAGGGTTCCCGAGGGCCGAGACGGGAACCGATTCGCTTCCCGGTGTACGGTCTCGTGCGAGGCGACCAGGCGTACGCGGCCATCGTGAAGGACGGCAAGCACAACGCGACGGTCAGAGCGCTCCCGGCGGGCGTCTCCTCGACGTTCCATTCCGTCGGCGTCGCCTTTACGTATCGCGAGGAATACGGCAGGAAGGTGAGCGGGCTGTCCGGCGAGACGGTGAAGACGATCGAGGAAGATCGCGTCAAGGCGGACCGGCGGATCGAATTCCGCTTGCTGGAGGGGGAGGAGGCCGATTATGTCGGCATGGCGCACGCCTACCGAAGGTATTTGGAGGAAAACGGGGCGCTCGGCGGCCGGCTCGAGCCGGTCGAGCATGTGCCCATGCAGCTGTCGATCATCGGCGGAGGCGCGAAACCGCGCTTCGGCGGGTACGGGTACGAGGCGGCGACGACGTTCCGGGAGGCCGAGAGCATCGTGGAGCAGCTGACGGACGGCGGCGTCTCCAATCTGGTCGTCACCGTGCAGGGGTGGCAGCGGAGCGGCCGCGGAGAGACCGACCGACGGCTGCCCGTCGCGAAGGAGCTCGGCGGCGCGGAAGGAGCGAAGCGGTTCGCGGACGCGATGCGCGCGAAGGGGTTCCCCGTCTGGTTCGAAGACTACATCGGATGGAAGCAGCCGGACCATACGGACTTCTCGATGCGATCGGACGGCGTCCGCGCGATCGATTCGACCGTCTTGCAGGGACGATTCCGTCTGGACGAATCGTTCGCGATCGTCCCCGGCCGGCTGGGCGACTTCATCGTGCAGCCGACGAAGGCGATTCGGGCGCAGAAGGAAATCGTCGACGCGCTGAAGGCGAGCGGCGCGAGCGGCATCCATTACGTCGACGGTCCCGGAAACTTGCTGTTCAGCGACTATACCCCGTCGGCCCGGCTTTCGCGGGCGGATACGGCGTTCTACTACGAAGCCCTGCTCGCGTATACCCGCGAATCGCTCGGCGGCGTCGGCGTCGTCCGCGGCAACGATTACGCGCTCGAGCACGCCGACCTGGTCGAGTCGCTGCCGTTCGAGTCGAATTACGACTTCGTCGTCGAAGAGACCGTGCCGTTCTATCCGATCGCGGTGCACGGGTATGTCGCTTATACGACCGTGCCGGGCAATCTGCGGAGCGATTACGACGCCGACTTCCTGAAGGCGATCGAATACGGCGCCGTTCCGTTCTTCCGCGTCACGCATGCGCCCAGCCGGGCGCTGATGGACACCGACTACGAGGACGTATACAGCAGCGAGTTCGCCGTATGGAAGGACCGGATGCTCGAGGAATACGCCGCATTCGACCGGCTGTCCTCGATCGTACATCAACGGATCGAGGACCATGAACGGGTGGCGGAAGGGGTCTACGCGACGACGTACGAGGACGGCACGAGGGTCGTCGTCGATTATCGCGCCGGGGGATTCCAAGTGGAGGAAGGGGGAGCCGAATGAACACGGAAGCGAGCTCGGAAGCCGCGCGACGCAAGCAATACGTCCGGTTCCGCTGGAGAGGGTACGGCGTCGGGTATTTGTTCATGCTCCCGTGGATCGTCGGCTTCGGCGCGTTCGTCGCGTTCCCGGTCGGCTGGTCGCTCTACAACAGCTTCAATAAAGTCATGATTACGAGCGAAGGCTTTCAGTACACTTGGGTGGGATTCGACAATTACTACCGGATGCTGTTCGAAAACAACGTGTATCCGATCCTGTTGATCACGTATTTCCAAGAGATGCTGCTGATCATCCCGCTGATCCTGATCTTCTCGTTCCTGGTCGCGCTGCTCTTGAATCAACGGTTCCCCGGTCGAGGGCTGATGCGGACGATCTTCTTCCTGCCGGTCATCTTCGCCACGGGGCAGGTGCTGATGGAGTTGTTCAATCAGGGGGCTGGCGAGCTGCCGTTCATGGACCAATACAACGTGGCGGCCGTCGTCGACCAATACTTCGACAATTCGGTCGGCGACGCGATTCAGAGCATTCTCGGCAAAGCAGTCATCATCCTATGGTACTCCGGGGTGCAAATTCTCATTTTCCTCGCCGGCTTCCAGACGATCTCGAAGTCGCTGTACGAAGCGATTCGCGTCGACGGGGCGTCGCCCTGGGAGAGCTTCTGGAAAATTACGTTCCCCGCCATGATTCCGTTCGTCGGACTGAACGCGATCTACACGATCGTGGATTTGTTTACGTACCCGTTCAATCCCGTGCTGGACACGGTGAAAAACAATATGTTCAACGCGACGACGGGGTACGGATACGCGAGCGCGATGGCTTGGTTGTATTTTTTATTGATTCTCGTACTGATCGGCCTGGCGATGGCGCTCACGGTGCGGGCCGCGAAAGGAGGGACGACGCCGCGATGAAGCTCGAGGAAGCGGTGAAGCGTTGGAAGCTGGAGGCGGGCAGCGTCCTGTCCGGACGCAAAGCGCAGCATTGGAAGCGATACGCGCTGGGGCAGAACGTCAACGACGGGTGGATCGCGAAAATATCGATCGTCCTGCTGCTGACGGTGATCGCTTTCCTCTACGTGAAGCCGATCATCTACATGGCGTCCACCAGCTTGAAGAGCTTGGCGGACTTGATCGATCCGGTGGTCGGGGTCATCCCGCGGAACGTCGATCCGCAAAATTTCGTCGACGCCTGGAACGGTCTCGTCTATCCGCAGTCGTTCGCGAGCACGCTCACGATCGCCTTGTTCGGGTCCGTGTTCCAAGTGATCTCCTGCGCGATCACCGGGTACGCGCTCGCCCGCTTGCAGTTCCCGGGGAAGAACGTCTTCTTCTTCCTGACGATCGTGACGTTTCTGGTGCCGCCGCAAATCACGATCGTGCCGCTGTACATGATATATCAGAAGCTCGGCTGGCTGCATACGCCGTTCGTCTTCCTCGTGCCGGCGCTGCTCGGGCAAGGGCTGCGCGGCGCGTTGTTCGTCATTATTTTCCGGCAATTCTTCTTATCGCAGCCGAAGGCGCTGGAGGAGGCGGCGAAGATGGACGGCGCCTCCGCGTTCCGCCTGTTCTTCCGCATCATGCTGCCGCTCGCGAGCGCGTCCTGCCTCGTCGTGTTTCTGTTCTCCTTCATCTGGTACTGGAACATGTATTACGAGGCGACGCTGCTGCTCAGCAAGGGCTTCACGCCGCTGTCGATCCGGCTGAGCGCGCTCGAGATGCAGCTGATCGGCAATCAATCGCTGACGTTCGGCGCCGACGCCGGCAAGGACCCGATCGCGGAAGGGCCGAAGATGGCCGCGGCGTTCCTGATCATCCTGCCCCCGCTGATCGTCTACATGATCGCGCAGCGCTGGTTTACCGAAGGCATCGAGCGATCGGGGATGGTGGAATGACGAGCGCGCGGGAATTCACGAGGCGCGGGGCGTTCTCGGACGGAATCGAAGGCCCGGTCTGCGACGCCGACGGCAATGTGTACGCCGTCGCTTATATCGACGAGCGTCCCCGGGCGATCGGCAAGGCGAACCCGCAGGGGGAGGTCGAATACTTCGTCTCGCTGCCCGAAGGCAGCATGGGCTGCGGCATGCGGGCGTACCCGAAGGAGGGGGCGTTGTTCGTCGCGGACTTCGCCGGTCATAACGTGCTGAAGATCGAGCTCTCGACGAGGCGCGTCTCGGTGCATGCCCGCGAGCCGCGCATGAACCAGCCGAACGATCTCGCGATCCGTTCGGACGGCATGCTGTTCGCGAGCGATCCGAATTGGGACGACGGCACCGGACAGCTGTGGCGGATCGATCCGGACGGAAAGACGACGCGGCTCGAGACCGGCATGGGAACGACGAACGGAATCGAGCTCAGCCCGGACGAGCGGACGCTGTACGTGAACGAGACGCTCGAGCGGACCGTATGGGCGTACGACGTGTCGGAGGCCGGCGAGGTGTCGGGCAAGCGGCTGCTGCACCGCTTCGACGACCATCTGCTGGACGGCATGCGCTGCGACGCGGCGGGGAACTTGTACGTGACCCGGTACGGCCGAGGCGTCATAGCCAAGCTTTCGCCCGACGGGGCGCGCCTTGCGGAATTCGCGCTGATCGGGAAGCGCTGCACGAACCTGACGTTCGGCGGGCCGGACGGCCGGGATTGCTACGTGACGGTCGCCGACGCCGGCGCGATCGAGACGTTCCGGACGGACGCGCCCGGCCGATGCTGGACGATGTGGAGGGGAGTCGCGCCGTCGTAGGCGATTCGTCTTGGGCGATTCGCCGCAGCCGGGTCGTCATGGACACCCGCGCGGCGTATACGATACAATATTTGCGGAGAAAGAAGGAGGGATATCCTTGGAGCAACCATCGCCTAAAGTGAAATCGGCGGATCGGGTTCTAGATATTTTCGAGCTGTATTCCGGCGATAAAGATTCTTATACGCTGACGGAAATCGCGAAATCGTTAAACATGCCCGCCAGCAGCACGTACCAACTCCTCCAGAACATGCTGAGCCGCGGATATCTCGAGTCGGACAGCACGGGGAAAAATTTCCGCTTAGGCTATAAGCTCTTCGAAATTCGGGTGCAGCATCGGAAGAGCACCAGCTTGACCGCGGAATTTTACCATATCGCGGGCAAGATGGCGGACCAACTGAAAGAAGCCGTCATGCTCGGCGTGCGCAGCGAAGATAAGGTCGTCTATATTGCGGAGAAGCAAATCGCGCAGCCGTTCCGGGTGTCCACGAGTCTCGGCTCCGTGCTGCCGCTGCATGCGTCCGCCTCCGGGAAAATATTGCTCAGCCGGATGCCCGAAGAGGAAATCGACGCGCTGTATCCGAAGAAAAAATTAAAGACGTTTACAAGCAAAACGATCTCGACCGTCGACGCGCTGAAAGAGGAGCTCACGAAGGTGCGAGAAGAACAGATCGCGTACAACTACGGCGAATCGGTGGAGGGCGTCCACTGCATGGGCGGGCCGATCTACGATATGGAGGGCAACGTCGTCGCCTCCGTCAGCGTGTCGATTCCCGTGATCCGAATTACGGACGAATTGTGGGAAAACACGCGGATTTGGATCAAGAAGGCCTGCACGGAAATCAGCAACAAAGTGTATTTGCAAAACTGAACGCATGCCGTCCGCGGCTCTTCGGCCTCCTGCTTTCGCAGGGGGCTTTGTTGTGCAGTTTTCATAAATAAAAAATGTTTAAACATACGTGAAAAAATCATTGACTATCGAGGGAGTCGATTATAGAATTTTCTTAACAACTGGAATAGAACGGAAACTCGAATACGGGAGTCGAGGGGGAGCGGGATGAGCAACAATTTGCTGGCGGCGCTGCCGGAGGAGCTAACCCGATTTACGCAGCTGCCGAACGCGGAGGGGCATAACGCGGTTTGGGATTTCGCGAAATCGCCCGACGGTCGATTCTACGTCAGCGTGTGCGGCGAAAACGAGAAACCGCTTACAGCGCTGCTGTACGAGTATTACCCGAAGACGGGCGACATTCGGCTCATCTTCGACGTCGCCAATGCGTGGATCGTCGACGCGCGGCAGATGCCGCCGAGCAAGATCCATACGAGCATCGACTTCCTGCCGGACGGGCGGCTCATTATGGCGACGCATAACACGGCGCCGGCTCCCGGACATAAGCAATGGATGTACGAGCAGTATTACGAGGACCCCTGGGAAGGCTTCCCGGGCTCGATCGTGATGATCGTCGATCCCGATACGAACGAGGTGCAGGTCCGGGGCATTCCCGTCCCCAGAGAAAGCATGTACGGCGGGATGCTCGGGAACGACCCGAGGTTTTATTATTTTCTGGGCTACATGAGAGGGCATTTCTACCGCCTGGACCTCGAGACGAACGAAGTGAAGGATTACGGCAAGGTGTCCGAGTTTTCCTCCTGCCGCTTGGTCAAAGACAGGGAAGGCCGGCTGTACGGAAGCTCTTACACCGGCGGGGTGTGGCGGTACGATCCGGCGACGGAACGGATCGAGAACGCGAAGGCGCGGTTTACGTCGCCGAACGGCACGAAGCATCGGCGGCAGTTCATCTTCGCCGTTCACTCTCCCCGGAATACGATCTTCATGGTGGACAATATGGACGGGGAGCTGCTCGAGCTCGATCCCGAGACGTTAGAGGCGACGAATCACGGTCCGATCCACCTGCCGGAGCAGCGTCCGGTCAACCCGTACGGCATCGGCGGCCTCGCCGCGGACGACGACTTCGTGCTGTATTACGGCTTGAAGACGTATGACGGCTACAGCCCGATCCGGTTAGTTCGCTGGGACGTCCTGAACGGAGGCGCGCCCGAAAATCTCGGTCTCGTTACGCCGGCCGGCAAAGATTCGCAGTACCTCTGCGAGATGATCTTCGACGACGAGGGGAAGCTGCACATGGTGGACGTGTGCGGCGAGTTTTCCCCGTATATTCTGGCCGTCGACGCGAAGAAGCTGCGCCCGCCGGGACCGGATGCGCCGAACGCCGCGCTGCGGCCGTACAGCGAGCCGGATTACAACGGCGTCGGCGCGCCGGCGTACATGCACATCGTCGCGCGCGACACGCGTACGGTCCCGCTGCACCAGCATATGGCCTGGCCGGACACGGCGGTGCGGCATATGCGGTACGCGAACGGCAAGCTGTATGCGGTGACCGGGCGGGAACGCGCAATGCTGCTCGAGCTCGATCGCGACGCGACAGAGCCCACGAAGGCTACGGTCGTCTCCGCGTCGGCGCCGATCTCCTGCCTCGATTGGGAGGACGACGCGATTCTCCTGCTGACGGACGACGGCCGCGTCGCGGTCCTGGACCTCGCGGGCGTCGGCGTCCGGTCCGCCGCCGAGCCGACGGTTTCGAGCGGCGTCAAGCTCTCGGCGCTGCATTGCGCGCTCGGCGGCGGCGCCGCGCTCGCGAGCGACGAGAACGGCGCGTTGTACTCGCTTCGCATCGCGACGGGCGCATGCGCCCCGCTCCCGCACGCGGGCTCCGTCCCTCCGGGGGGCGGGATCGTCCGGCTCGACGGGCGCAGGCTGTTGCTGTCCGGCCGCAACGACGAGCTGCTGCTGTACGACGCGGCGGAAGGGAGCTGCGAGGCGCTGGAGGCGAGGGCGCCGTCCATTCGCGGCCGGGCGTTCCTGGCGACGGTGACCGGCGGCGTTACGCTCGCCGACGGCACGATCGTCGCGGGCACGCGAGACGGCTTGCTTTTTACGCTGTCGCCGGATTTGCGGCGGCGGACGACGTACGGCCGGCTGTTTTCCGCCGGGGAGCTGCGGCGGTTCGTCCGTCTCGGCGACGTCGTCGCCGCCGGCGTCTACGGCGGCTCGAAGGACGCGGGCCATGTGTTCCGCTTCTCGCCGGCCGAAGGGTTCGTCGATCTCGGCCGGCCTCGGGTGATAAAGGACAACAACGATCTAAGGGACGTCGACACCGAATGGGCGAGCATTCACTACATCTCTTGTTTGGCCTATGCGACGGAGGACGACGCGCTCTGGGTCGCTTCGGGCGAGCTCTACGGCTGCATCGTGCGCTACGAAGGGGTTGCGGTTCCCGTCGGCGGATCGAGCGGAGGTGAGCGCGCGTGAGCGGAGGGTTCGAGCCTTCGGCGGCGAGATCCGAATACCGGGCCGTCGAAGAGGCGTACGACGTCGTCGTCTGCGGCGGAGGGCTGGCCGGCTTTTGCGCCGCCGTGGCGGCGGCCCGGCACGGGGCGCGCGTCTGTCTCGTGCAGGACCGGCCGGTGTTCGGGGGGAACAGCTCCTCGGAAATTCGCGTGCCGCCGCAAGGCGCGGCGAGCTTCCATGCGTACGCGCGGGAGACGGGCATCGTGCACGAGCTGATGACGGAGGAGCGGGCGCGGAACCATGAGGAGGCGACGTGGGACAACGGCTGGATCAACAGCATATGGGACTTGGTGCTCTATGACACGGCGATGAAGACGCCGAACTTGACGTTCCGGCTGAACACGGCCGTGACCGGCGTCCTGCTGAAGGACGACCGGACCGTCGAAGCCGTCGTCTGCCGCGTGCAGCACGCGGAGACGGAGCTGACGCTGCGGGGCGGCGTCTTCATCGACTGCACCGGCGACGGGCTGGTCGCCGCCTTCGCCGGCTGCGAATGGCGTCTCGGCACGGAAGGGCGGGACGAATTCGGCGAGCCGCATGCGCCGGAGCAGGCGAGCGACGCCGTCATGGGCAGCTCGATCCACTTCAAGGCGAAAGATACGGGGCGGCCCGTTCCGTTCGCCGCCCCGGATTGGGCGGTGCGCTACGACGACCCGGACTTCTTCTACAAGCAAGGCCGTTGGCCGGGCGAAATCCGGAGCGGGTATTGGTGGATCGAGTTGTCCGTGCCGTGGCATACGATCTACGACAACGAGACGCTGCGGCACGAGCTGACGAGGCATGTGCTGGGCATCTGGGATTGGATCAAAAACAAGGACCCGGAGCTGTCGATCGCCGCGGCCAACTACGCGCTCGATTGGGTCGGGCAAGTGCCGGGGAAGCGGGAGAGCCGGCGCATCGTCGGCGAGTATTTCATGACGGAGCACGATCCGCTGGAGAAGACGGCGTTCCCGGACGAAGTCGCGTACGGCGGATGGTTCGTCGACTTGCACGAGCCGGGGGGGCTGCTGGCGCCGTTCAGCGAGCGGGCCGCCGCCGAAGGCCATGGAAGCGCCTACGCCGCGAAGAGCTATGTAGGTCCGTACGGCATTCCGCTGCGCATCTTGATCGCCCGCGGGATGAACAACCTGATGATGGCCGGTCGCAACGTCAGCGTGACGCACGCCGCGCTCGGCACGGTGCGCGTCATGGGCACGACCGCCTTGATGGGCCAAGCGGCGGGAACGGCCGCCGCTTATGCGATCCGCGCCGGCGTGCCGGTTCGGGATATACCGTCGAACGGCGTTCGGGACGTGCAGCAAGCGCTGCTGCGGGACGGGTGCTTCTTGCTTCAGGCGAGGAACGAGGACGACCGCGATTTGGCCCGCCGCGCATCGGTCGAGGCGAGCGGCGCGGCGAAGCTCGCCGGCACGGTCGAAGCGCGGCGCGAGGAGAACGGGTCGGACGCGCTGAAGGCGCGGCGGGGACAGTGGATCGCGGTCGGGGCCGACCGGATCGACGTCGTAGCCGTGTGCCTCGGCAACGCTTCCGAGACGCCGCAGCGGGTGACGGCCCGGCTGTATGCGGTCGACCACCTGTGGGATTATCGCGTCGAGCCCGGAGCTCCGCTTGCGGAAGCGGTCCTCACGGTGCCTCCCGGTCCGATGCAGTGGATCGAGTGGCCGGTCGGGCTGGACGTCGCTGCGCGGCGGGGCACGTACGTACGGCTCGATCTGCTCGAGAATCCGCTGGTCGCTTGGCACGCCGCGGAGCGCGTCGAGCCGGCGCACGTCTGCGCGTACGACCTCGGCACGGGACAGATGCGAAGGTACGGCAGCGGCGCGACGATGAGCTTCCGCGTCGCTCCGGCGCAAGCGTGCTTCGGCGCGGAGCAGGTCGTCAGCGGCGTGACGCGGCCGTACCGGTATACGAACTTATGGCGCTCCGATCCCGAAGACGCGCTGCCGCAGTCGCTGACGCTCTCTTGGCCGGAGCCGGTTCGCATCGGACGCGTCGAGTTGACGTTCCCCGGGCAGCTGCTGCGCGACTACCGTTCGTATCCCGCGTTATACCGGGACCCGCAGTGCCCGAGAGATCTCGTCGTCGAAGCGTGCGTCGACGGGCGATGGACGGCGCTCGGCGCGATTCAAGACAATTACCGTCGGCGGTCGGCCGTCGTGCCGGCGGCGCCCGTTCGGACGTCGCGGCTGCGCGTGACGGTGACGGCGACGAACGGCGACGCGTCCGCCGCGATCTACGAAATCCGCTGTTACGCCGAAGACGACGGCGGGAGCGCATGGCCGGCATGGCCGAAGGAAGGGGGGAGCTCGACATGACGAAGCCGCAGCTGCAAGACAAGGTGATTTGGATTACAGGCGCGCTGGGGATGCTCGGGCGCAGCGCGGTTCGAATGTTCTTGGACCGGGGGGCCACCGTCGTCGCGACCGACAAAAGGGAGGACGCGTCGGAGACGCGGCGACTCTTAGCGTTGTACGGCGACGCGCGCTTCGCGTGCTTCCGTTCGGACGCATGCGACGAAGGCGATGTCGTTCGCGCGGCCCGCGACATCGAACGCCGTTTCGGCCGATTGGACGGCATCTACCATAACGCGTACGTCAACGTGTGGAAGCCGGCGCTGGAGCTGTCGCTCGCCGAATGGGAGGACTCCGTTCGCGGCACGCTGACGAGCGCGTTCCTCGTCTGCAAGCATGGGCTGCCCCTCATGATTCGCTCCGGCGGCGGCTCCGTCGTCAATACGTCGTCGGTCCTCGGGCAAGTCGTCTCGCCGGGCTGCCTCGCCTACGGCGCCGCGAAGGCCGGCCTCAACCAATTCACGCGCGTCCTGGCCGCCGACTACGCGGCCGACGGCATCCGGGCGAACGTCTTGGTCCCCGGCGACTTCCGGTCCGAGGAGGCGCTCGCGCGGCAGTCGGAGGCGGAGCGGCAAGCGATGCGGCGGCATGCCCGGCTCGGGAGAAGCGGCCGCGCGGACGAAGTGAACGAAGCGGCCGCGTTCCTGCTCTCGGATGCGTCTTCCTATGTCACCGGCGCGTTAATCCCCGTGGACGGAGGCTTCCACCAATGACATCGATTTTCATGCAGGACTGCACGCGGGCAGACATCTCGGAGGCGGCCCGCGCCGGCGCCGCCGCGGTCGTGCCGCTGGCCGCGACGGAACAGCACGGCCCGCACTTGCCGGTCTTTACGGACAGTCTCGTCTGCGAGCACATCGCGCGGCAGGCGGGCGAACGCGCGGGCGCCCGGGTTCCGCTGATGATCGCGCCGACGCTGCCGATCGGCTGCTCGGATCATCATCTCGCGTTCGGCGGCACGCTGTCCTTCTCCTCGACGACGTATCTAGCGATGCTGCGGGACCTCGGCGAGAGCCTCGTGAAGGACGGCTTCCGGAAGATCGTCTTCCTGAACGGGCACGGCGGCAACGAACCGATCATGCATCAGACGGCGAACGATCTCGCCGTGCGTCATCCGGTCTGGACCGCCTCCGCCTCGTATTGGAGCGTCGCCGGCGAAGCGCTGCGGTCGATCGACGCGAGCCGGGTCGGCATGGTGCCCGGCCATGCGGGCGGGTTCGAGACGGCGGCGATTCTGGCGCTGCGGCCGGAGCTCGTGCGGCGGGACCGCATCTCGCAAGGGCACGTGCGCCGGCCTTGGATCAACGCCGGTCCGCCTGGCGCGTTCCTTGGCAGGCATCTGGAGCTGACCGGGTACGACGGATATACGGATTCGCCGGCTCCGGCGACGCCGGAGCTCGGCAGGCTGTACCTCGACACGATCGTCGCCGGCGTGGCGGATTGGCTCGTCCGCACGGTGCGGGCGATGGAGGAAGGAGAGCGGAAGCCATGAGCGCCGGCTCGTACGGAACCGGGAGGAAGCGGGTCGCGGCGGCCGTGACGGAGTATCGCTTCAACTCTCACGCGGACGTCATCCTGGGGCGGCTGCTCGGCGACTTCGGGTACACGCCCGCGGTGGACGTCGTATCGATCTACACGGATCAGGTGCCGGAGGCCGACATGAGCCGGGAAGCGGCCGCACGGCTCGGCATTCCGATCTATCCTTCGATCCGGGAGGCCGTTCGCGCCGAACGGAGCGGCGGGCCGGTCGACGGCGTCGTCATCATCGGAGAGCATGGAAGCTACCCGAAGAACGAGAAGGGGCAGACGATGTACCCGCGGCGCCGCATGCTCGAGGAGACGCTGCTCGCGCTCGACGAGCTCGGACGGAACGTGCCGATCTTCTCCGACAAGCATCTCTCGTACGATTTCCGCGATGCGCAGTGGATGTACGATCAGCTGAAGCGCAGAGGCATCCCGTTCCTGGGCGGCTCGTCCATCCCGCACGCCGATCACGTACCCGCCTACGATGAGCGGCTGCTCGGCACGGTGCGGGAGACGCTCGTCGTCAGCCACTCGACGCTGCTCGAGGCGTACGGCTTTCACGCGCTCGAGGTGCTGCAATGCGTCCATGAACGGAGGCGCGGGGGCGAGACCGGCGTCAAGCGGGTCGCCGCGACTGGGGGCCCCGGTGTCTGGACGGCCATGGACCGGGGGGAATGGCCGGAAGATCTCCTGCTTCGGGCGTTGTCCGTCTACCCGGACCTGCGCCTCGCTCGTCATCCGCGGGAGATGGACCCGAACCCGATCCTGATGACGATCGAGTACGCGGACGGCACGAAGGGGTACGTCGTGCAATTCCGAAGCTTGGTGGAGCAGTGGGCGTACGCGTTCCGGAACGCCGCGGGAGACGTCGCCGCGGCGCTGTGCGTCAGCCAGCTGGATCGGCCGTTCGACCATTTCGAACGGTTGACCCGCCTCATCGAAGCGACGGTGACGACGCGAAGGCCCCCTTTCCCGATGGAACGAACGCTGTTGACCACGGGGCTTACCTGCGCGGTCGTCGACAGCTTTCATCGCGGCCGGCCGGTCGACACGCCGGAGCTCGACATCGGATACGGCGAATGACGCGCCGAAGCAGGCGCGCGGGAGGAGCGAACGGCGGAATGAGCAAGGCGAGAGTGGCGCTGATCGGCGCCGGGCTGCGAGGCCAGGGCTATACGGAGTATGCGCTCAGGCATCCGGACGAGATGCAGGTCGTCGCCGTGGCGGACCCGAATCCGAACCGGCGGGAGAAGATGAAGCGGGACCACGGCATCGAAGCCGACATGCTCTTCGACGACTGGCGGGCGCTGCTGGCGCGGCCGAAGCTGGCGGACGCCGTGCTGGTGTGCACGCAGGACAAGATGCATTACGAACCGACGATGCGCGCGCTCGATGCGGGGTATCACGTGCTGCTGGAGAAGCCGATGTCGCCGGACCCGGTCGAGTGCATCGCGATGGGAGAGAAAGCGAAGGAAGCGGGGCTCGTGTTTTCGATCTGCCACGTGCTCCGGTATACGCCGTTCTTCGGCACGCTCAAGCGGCTGCTCGACGAAGGGCGCATCGGGCGGCTGCTGTCGATCCAACATAACGAAAACGTGGGCTACTGGCACCAAGCGCATAGCTTCGTCCGAGGCAACTGGCGGAATTCGGCCGAATCGAGCCCGATGATTCTCGCCAAGTCGTGCCACGATATGGACATCTTGTTGTGGCTGGCCGGCGCGGATTGCGTCCGCGTCTCGTCGTTCGGGTCGCTCTCGCATTTCAAGGCGGAGCACGCGCCGGAAGGCGCCCCCGAGCGCTGCACCGACGGCTGTCCGGCGGCGGAGACGTGTCTGTATTATGCGCCTAAGGTTTACTTGGGGGAGGACCCCGGCTGGCTCGGCGCCGCGATCAGCGACGATCCGAGTTACGAGGCGCGGGAGAAGGCGCTTCGGGAAGGGCCGTACGGCCGCTGCGTCTACCGCTGCGACAACGACGTCGTCGACCATCAGGTGGTCAACCTCGAGTTCGAGGGCGGGGTGACGGCGGCGTTCACGATGACCGCGTTCACGAACGACGTCTCCCGAACGCTCAAGCTGATGGGGACGGAAGGCGAGATTCGCGCCTCGATGGAGAACGACGACATCGAGCTGATCCGATTCGGCGCCGGCGCGCGCGAGCGGATCAAGACGGACGCCGCGGGGAGCGCGGGGCAGGAAGGCGGACATGGCGGCGGAGACGGCGGCATCGTGCGCGACTTCGTCGGATTGGTGCGGGCCGGCGGCAAGGGCAAAGGGCTGACCGCCGCGGAGGATGCGGTGCAGAGCCATCTGATGGCGTTCGCGGCGGAGCGGTCGAGGATTCGCGGGGAGGTCGTCCGCCTGGCGTCCTACCGCGATCGGATCGTACGGGAGCGCGCCGCGCGGACGTAAGCGGGCTTCGCGCGGGTAACCGAGCCGGACTAAGAAAAGGGGGAGCGCGATGGGTGCGGGATTCGACGGAAGCCGACGGCTGTACGAGGAGTCCAAGCAAGTGCTGGCGGCAGGCGTCTCGAGCAATCTTCGGCTCGCGATGAAGCCGGTGCCGATCTTCGCCGAGCGGGCGGAGGGTTCCCGGTTGTACGACGTCGACGGGAACGACTATATCGACTATATGCTGGCCTACGGGCCGCAAATTCTCGGGCATGCGCATCCGCGCTTCGTCGAGGCGGTCCGCCGGCAGGCGGCGCTCGGCCAGGCGTTCGGTACGCAGCATCGAGGGGAGATCGACTTGGCTCGGAAAATCGTGGAGCACGTCCCGAGCGCGGAGTCGGTCAGCTTGAGCAGCACGGGCTCCGAAGCGGTGCACGTCGCTCTGCGGCTCGCCCGCGCGTTCACCGGCCGAACGAAGATCGTTCGCTTCGAGGGCCAATACCACGGCTGGTTCGACAACGTCTTCGTCGCTCCGGCGGCGTCGCCAAGGGGCGGTTCGGCGCTTCCCGGCACGGCCGGGCAGGATCCGCTCGCGCTGGCCGAGATCGAGCTGCTGCCGTGGAACGACGTCGAGGCGTTGGAAGCGTGCTTCCGAAGGCATAGGGACAAGATCGCCGCCGTCATTACGGAGCCGATCATGTGCAACTCGGGCTGTCTGCCGCCTGCGCCGGGGTACCTGGAGCGGCTGCGAGCGGTGACGTCGGCCCACGGGAGCGTACTCATCTTCGACGAGGTCATCACCGGCTTCCGGCTCGGCCTCGGCGGCGCGCAAGCGGCGCTCGGCGTGACCCCGGATTTGACGACGCTCGGCAAGGCGGTCGCCGGGGGCATGCCGCTCAGCGCCGTGGCCGGCCGCGGCGACATCATGGCGCTCATCGCGAGCGACCGGGTGACCCATATGGGCACGTTGAACGGCAATCCGCTGTGCACGGCGGCGGCCGTCGCCACGATCGAAGCGTTGGAGGAAGACGGCGGGGCGGCTTATCGCCGGATGGAGGAACTGACGGACCTGCTGACGGGCCTGCTGGCGGAAATCGCGGCGCGCGAAGGGCTGCCGCTCGTCATCAATCGCTGCGGACCGGTGTTTCACACGATGTTTTCCGAGGAACGGCCGGTAACGCGGTACGAGCAATTCTTGCGAAGGGATGCGAGCCGCTTCGCCGAGCTGGCCGCGATCCTGATGGAAGAAGGCGTATTAGTCCGGCCCAGCGGACTGTGGTACGTCTCCGCGGCGCATACGCGGGCGGATGCGGAAGACACGGCCGACAAGTTCGAACGCGGCGCCCGGAGGCTGAAGGGAAGAAGAGCGGGGGGACGCGCATGAACATCGCCGTCGGCGGATTGTTTCACGAGACGAATACGTTCGTCGCGATGCGTACGGAGCTGGCCCAGTTCGAAGCCTGCGCGCTGCTTCGGGGCGGAGACATCTTGGAACGATATCGGGGAACCGGGGGGACGTGGGGCGGCATCATCGATCGGGCGGAGGAGCGGGGCATCCGGCTGGCCCCTGCGCTGTATGCGGAGGCGGTTCCCGGCGGGATCGTGGATCATGCCCTGTTCCTTCGGCTCGCGGACGAATTGGTCGATCGATTGGATCGGGGCGCCGACGGCATCCTGCTCGTGCTTCACGGCGCGATGGTCACCTCCGAGGAGCAGGATGCGGAGGGATGGCTGCTGCAGCGGTGCCGGGAGCGGTTCGGTCCCGAGCTGCCGATCGTCTGCACGATCGACCTGCACGCCAATCTCACCCCCGAGATGGTCTCGCGATCGCATTGCCTCGTCGGATACGACACCTACCCGCATACCGACTATTACCCCAGAGCCGTGGAAGCGGTGGACATCCTGCACGGCATCGTCCGCGGCGAGCTTTCGCCTACCTCATTCCTCTACAAGCCCGACGCCATGCCCGCGGTGCAATCGATGCTGACGGACGCGCCTCCGATGAGATCGCTGATCGAGCTCGCGCACCGGATCGAGCGGGAGCCGGGAACGATCAACGTCACGATCGCCGGAGGCTTCCCGTACTCGGACGTCTATTGGGCGGGGATGGGCTTCGTCGTGACGACGAACCGGAATCCGGCCGCGGCGGAGCGTTGGGCTCGCGCCGTTGGCGAACGCTTCGAAGCGCTGGAGCCGCAATTCGCCGTTGCGCTGCCCGGTCCGGACGAAGGGGTCCGCCTCGCGAAAGCGGCCGGCGCCTTCCCCGTCGTCTTGGTCGATTCCAGCGATAACGTCGGCGGCGGTTCCGCCGGCGACGGCACGGACGTGCTGGCGGCCGTGCTGAAGCACGGACTGAAGCCGTCCGTCGCGATGATCGCGGATCCCGAAGCGGTGCGAGAGGCGATCGCGGCGGGCATCGGCGGCGAGTTGGCCGCGAGCGTCGGCGGCAAGACGGACCGACTCCACGGCGAACCCGTCGCGATTCGGGGCACGGTCGTTCGACTGAGCGACGGTCGGTACCGGAGCGAACGAACCGGCGAACCGAAGGAGATGGGCCGTACGGCCGTCGTCGACTGCGACGGCGTCTACGTCGTCTTGACGACGGAGCGAGTGCCGGCGTTCGATCTCGCCGCGATCGAAAGCGTCGGTCTTCATCTAAAGCAGATGCGGTATATCGTCGTCAAAGGTGCCGTGCAGTGGAAGTCCTCTTACGGCAAAATCGCCGCCTCTTCGATCGAGGTGGACGCGGCGGGCGCCACGTCCGCCGATTTCCGCCGGTTTCGGTACGCGAACTTACGGAAGGGCATGTTTCCGATCGACCGTTAGATTCATTCCAAGTCTCATTCTCGGTCCAGAAAGAGAGGGAGCGACATGAATCGAAGGAAAGAAGTATCGCTGAAGGACATCGCCGACCGATTGGGACTGACCGTCCATACGGTATCCAAGGCGCTTCGCGGACGCCCCGGCATGTCGGAAGGAACAAGGCGGCTCGTGTTCCGCACCGCGGGAGAGCTCGGGTACCGCACGAAGGCGCAGGAGCTGACGTTGGTCGTCGACCGGGTCGCGGCGTTAAGCGGAAAGCAGCGACGATTCGTCTTGGTCGCGGAGACGGAAGGCGGCGTCGCGGGGCTGCTCGCCGAAGGGATTCGCGAACGACTCGAAGAGCTCGGGCACCGGTTGGACGTCTGCTTATGCGGCGCTCGAACGAAGCATCCGTACGCGCTGCGAGATTGGCTCGAGTCGACCGGCGTTCCCTATGCCTCAGGCATCTTCGTCGCGCCGATCGGCTCGCCGGGGGTGGAGCGGGCGCTGCTCTCGCTGCCCCCGCCGAAAATCATAGTAAATTATCCGGAAGCCGGCGTCGAAGCCGACAGCGTCGTCTGGGACGTGTACGACGCGATGACCCGCTCCGTGAACGCGCTGGCGGCGGCGGGTCACACGCGAATGATATACGTCGGTCAGATCGAGGCGCGACGGGGCTTCCGCCTGCGATGGCAGGCGTTCAGCGAGGCGCTCGCGGATAACGGCATCCGGCTCGATCCGACGGAATGCGTGCTGGAGCCGACGCCGACGCGGGAGCAGTGGATCCGGTCGTTCGCCGAAGCGTGGGAGCGGCTGAGGCCAACCGCCGTCGTCTGCGCCGTAGAGTACATGCTGCCGTGGGTCGTGCAGGCGTGCCGAATATTGCGCATCGCCGTGCCGGACGAAGCGTCGATCGTCGGTTTGGACACGTTGGCCGGCGCCGGTTTGCCCGAGCTTACCGGCCCCGAGCTTCCGGTTCACGATACCGGCGTTCGGGCGGCGGATCGCATGCTATGGCGGATCGCGAATCCGCATTTGCCGTACGAGCATTCGCGGTTGTTGTGCCGGTGGCGCCAAGGCGGGACCGTAAAGAAAATACATGAATTACAAATTACAAAATGAAACAAAAGTGGAACTGGATGGTACAGATCAGGGGTTGTATCTTAGTGGTATAAGGGGAGACGAACGAGAAGGAAGAGATCGTATTCCCGATCACAATGTAAGCGCATTCAAATTTTTGGGTTGAAAGGGGGGAACGGCGCAAATTATCGGCTAAAGGGACCGAAATCGAATCTAAACCAGCCCATCGATCGAAGAAGGAGTGAAGTTCGTATGTTTAAACGTCTCATGATTACCGCCTGCCTCGTCGGCCTGGCGCTCGCGGTCGTCTCGCCGGCGGCGGCGACGGCGGATACTCAGGCGGGCGCGTCCGCATCGTCGTCGACGACCGCAAGCCTCCAAGCGCTGATGGAAGCGACGAGCCGTCCGCAACTGGCGCAATTTATCGCGGACGCGCTGGCGAACGGCGGCGCGACGGACGCCGAGCTGGCTTACGCCCTGCGGCTCGCGACCGACGTCGAAGCGACCGATCTGTGGACGAATTCGCCGTTCGTTGTGTACGAGGTGCCGGCGCTCAGCCCGGAGAAGCGGCTGCCGGATACGCTGCCGTCCGACGGCGCGGTGAGCGATTCGCTCTCGGTCGTCTCGGCGCAGGACGAATACGAGGCGTCTTCCTTCGTCCTCGCCCCGCTTCGCGACTCGAACGCGGTGACCTTCGCGGTAAGCGAGCTACAAGGGGAGAACGGCACGATCCCGGCCTCCGCCGTCGATATGCACGTCGTCAAGACGTGGTACCAAGGCGGGACGGCGTGGCAGAGCTACTTTTTCGACGCTACGAAAGACGTATTGACGCCCGAGCTGCTGCTGCACGACGAAACGTTGGTGCAGGTCGATCATGCGCTTAAGAAAAACTACCTTCGGGTCGATTACCCGACCGGCTCGCAATACGTGGACGTCTTCACGAAACCGGCCAAGAAGTTCGATCATCTCGCCGAGCCGGTCGAAGACAGTCCGACGCTGCTGCCGATCGCGCTGAAGCAGGGCGAATCGAAGCAGATGTGGGTGACGACGAAGGTGCCCGTCGGAACGCCGGAAGGGATGTATACCGGCACGATCGACATCGCGGCGGACGGCGCGCCGGCGGGGCGGCTTACGCTGAAGATCCGGGTGCTGCCGTTCGAGCTGCCGGACCCCAAGACGTATTACGATATCGACAAAGACTTCTACGTTATGCTGTACCACGAGAGCCGCGTCAAGGAATATATGGACGCGAGCGGCGGCAACAGCGCGCTCGTCGACGAGAAGCTGCTGAATACGTATCGCAACATGGCCGAACATAACGCCGTCAACATTCCGGGACCGATCTATCGCGTTTCGGAGCCGCAGCATTTCATCCGTCAACTCGAATTGATGCAGCAAGCCGGGCTCGACCTGGATCCGCTCTTCGGCTCCGCGCCGGCGTTCGCGCCGTATCACTTCTTTAACGAGTACAACAACTATGTCGCCGCGAAGGCGGCTTACGAGGCGAATCCGA
>JAPSKX010000186.1:6812-8939 GCA_031181325.1 Paenibacillus sp. | reverse complement strand
GATATATTTATGGACCCAGGTCGGAATCGCATCGACTTCCGCGACGGTCGTTACGGCGGCGCCGTCCGCTTGGTACGTTTTCCGAAACGTGACCTTGAGGACGGCGCCGTATTCTTTATAGTCGCCGAACTGATTGGACACGAAGTTGCCTAAAGAATACATAATGATGCCTTCGCGCGACGTACCGTCCGGTCGGTCCACCCGATAACGCTCGTACGGCTGAACGACGTGCGGATGATGGCCGATGACGAGATCCGCGCCGGATTCGATCGCGAGACGCGCGACGCGCCGCTGCTCTTCGCTCGGTTCCCGCTGGTACTCGTTGCCGAAATGAAGCGACACGCTGATGAAGTCGGCGCCCGCGGCGCGGGCCTTGGCGATGTCGGCCGCGATCTTCGCATCGTCGATCAAGTTGACGGCGAACGGCTTATCCTTCGGAATCGGGATGCCGTTCGTGCCGTACGTGTACGAGAGGAACGCGCCGGCGACGCCTTTCTTCCCGAGGATCGTTATGGCGTCGGCTTCCTCCTGCGTCTCGGCGGTTCCGACCGGCAGCATGTCCCTCTCCCGCAGCGTCCTGAGCGTCGCCGCAAGACCGGAGAAGCGCTGATCGAGCGAGTGGTTGTTCGCGGTGGAGACGATGTCGAAGCCCGCTTCCGCGAGCGCGTCGGCGAGTCCGACGGGCGCGTTGAACATCGGGTAGCCCGGGAAGCCCCGGTCGTCGCCGGCGATCGGCGTCTCGAGATTGGCGACGGCCCAATCGGCCGATTCGAACACCTCGCGCAACGGCGCGAAGAAGCCGGAGAAGTCGTACGTCCCCGACGCCTCGTCGTAGGCGCCGGGCAACATCGGCTTGTGCATCATGACGTCGCCGATCGCGACGAGCGTCGCTTCGACGGGCGGAGGCGGCGGGGGCGGCGGAGGCGGCTCGACCGGCTCCGCTTCGGGCGTCGCGGCGTGCGTCGGCTCCGGCGTCGGCTCCGCGGGCGCGGCGGTTTCGCAGCCCGCCGCGAGCAGCAGCGAGGACGCGGCGAGAAGCGCCCAGAGGCGCGTCTTCGCTCTCATCTTACGCCTCTTCCCAGCGGCACAGGATGCCTGCGGGAAGCACCATATCCCGCGAGGTGATCGGCAGCCCGATTTCCCCGCTCGTAATGCGGCCGCCGTACCGTTCGGCGAGCGTAATGCGCGCGATGTTGCCGAGCACCGTCGGCGAGAGGCCGGTCGTATACGAATTGATCAGGAAGAACAACGGGTTGTCCGAGAGGATCGTCGTGCACAGCTGGATGAACGGATACAAGCTTTCTTCCAGCTTCCACACTTCGCCGCCCGTGCCGCGTCCGTACGACGGCGGGTCCATGATGATGCCGTCATACGTGTTGCCGCGCCGCTGTTCGCGCTGCACGAACTTGAATACGTCGTCCGTAATGAAGCGGACGGGCCGCTCGCCGAGGCCGGACAGCTCGAGGTTTTCCTTCGCCCAGATCACCATGCCCTTGGCGGCGTCGACGTGGCACACCTCGGCGCCCGCCGCCGCCGCCGCGACGGTCGCGCCGCCCGTGTAGGCGAACAAATTCAGCACGCGGATCGGACGTCCCGCCGAACGAATCTTGTCCATCATCCAAGCCCAGTTCGCCGCTTGCTCGGGGAACAACCCGGTGTGCTTGAAGTTCGTCGGGCGGATGTAAAATTTCAGATCGCGGTACCGAATCGTCCAGCGATCCGGCAGCTTCGTCTTGAAATCCCATTGTCCGCCGCCCGAGGAGCTTCGGTGGTAGTGACCGGCGACGGAGCGCCAAAGCTCGTTCTCGCGCTCGAGCGGCCAGATGATCTGCGGGTCCGGACGCCGCAGCACGACGTGGCCCCAGCGCTCCAGCCGTTCGCCGCCTCCGGCGTCGATCAATTCGTAATCTTGCCAATCCTTCGCAACAAACATGTTCGTTTTTCCCCTAACCTGTTGAAAGTTTTTGCTTAATCTCTTATCTTGGATGAAAGAAGCTTATCCGTTTATTGTACACAGTTGCTTCCATCCAATCAAAAGACGAGGGGAAAGACGATGTCGACACCGATTACCCGGATTCCATTGAGGCGAAAAGCCGGCGCCGCGCGGCTGCTTACGCACGCCGCGCT
>JAPSKX010000186.1:0-6802 GCA_031181325.1 Paenibacillus sp. | reverse complement strand
GATCGAGTCGTCCGGCCTTAAGGCGTTCGATACGTCGATTCACGACGCCTTGCGCGGCCTGAAGAGCGCCGCCGCCGACGGCGTCGCGCACGCCTTCGACGTCGCCGGCTCGACGGTCGGCTTCGCCGCGATCACGCTGCTGTTCGCCGGCGTCTTCTTCGTCCGTCGGCGCGGCTGGGACGCGGCGCTGACGTTCGCGGCGACGATCGGCGGCTGGGGGCTGAACGCGATCGCGAAGAACGTGTACGATCGTCCGCGGCCCGAGCTCGAGGCGCTGTTCGCGGCCGACGGCTTCAGCTACCCGAGCGGCAACGCGACGATCGGCGCCGCGTTGATCGGGTATGCGGCGCTGGCATGGTTCGCCGAAGCGCGGACGCCGGCGGCGAAGACGGCGATCGCGATCGCCGCGGTCGCGTTAACGCTGTTATTCGGCGTCACCCGCATCTATGCGGGCGTGCATTTCGCGACCGATATTATCGGCGGGTACGCCTTAGGAACGGCCTTCTTGACGGTTCTTGCATTAATACGCGGCAAGCTTCAACCGTAGCTGCGGCTGCGAACACTCTCGAACGGGAGGAACCTTACTCGATGAGCGTACAATCCCTTAGCGACCACGATTTATTCTTGTTTCACGAGGGCACGCTCCACCGAAGCTACCTCTCGATGGGCGCGCACGTCGCCGTCTCCGAATCTTGCGCCGCCGGCGTCCGCTTCGCCGTCTGGGCGCCTCGGGCGGCGGAGGTGTCCGTCGTCGGCGACTTCAACGGCTGGGACCCGGCGGCGCATCCGCTCTCCAGAGCGTCGCAAGGCGTGTGGTCCGGCTTCGTCGAAGGCGCCTGCGAAGGCGCCGCATATAAATACGCGGTGAAGACGCAGGACGGCGAATGGAAGTTCAAGGCCGACCCGTACGCCTTCTTCACCGAGGTGCGCCCGAAATCCGCTTCGATCGTGTACGACCTCGCGGGCTACCGCTGGAAGGACGCCCTCTATCGGAAGCGGATGGAACGCGCCGCGCATTACGAACGTCCGATGAATATTTACGAGGTGCACCTCGGCACGTGGAAGACGAAGGAGGACGGCAGCCCTCTTACATACGATGAACTCGCGGTCGAGCTGGTCGAATACGCCGCGGACCTCGGGTATACGCATATCGAGCTGCTCCCGATCGCCGAGCATCCGTACGATCGGTCTTGGGGATATCAAGCGACGGGCTTCTTCGCGGCGACGAGCCGTTTCGGGACGCCGAAGCAGTTCATGGCTTTCGTCGATCGATGCCATCAACGCGGCCTCGGCGTCATCCTCGATTGGGTGCCCGGCCACTTCGGCAAAGACGATCACGGACTTCGCCGCTTCGACGGCACGCCGACGTTCGAGCCCGACGACGAACGCCTCGCCGAGAAGCTGGAGTGGGGCACGCTCGCATTCGACTTCGGCAAGCCCGAGGTGCGCAGTTTTCTGATTTCCAACGCCCTCTTCTGGATGGATCTGTTTCATATCGACGGCCTCCGGGTCGACGCCGTCGCCAGCATGTTATACCTCAATTTCGGCAAACCTCGAGAACGACACATCTACAACCGTTATGGCGGGGAAGAAAACCTCGAAGCGATTCAATTCATCAAAGACCTCAACGCCGCCGTGTTTCGGCATTATCCGCAAGCGCTTATGATGGCGGAAGATTCGACGGCTTGGCCGCTCGTCACCGCCCCGGTGCACGACGGCGGGCTCGGCTTCAACTACAAATGGAACATGGGCTGGATGAACGACATGTTGAAATACATGGAGGAAGACCCGATCCATCGCAAGTTCCATCACGAGCGGATTACTTTCTCGTTTTTCTACGCCTTTTCCGAAAATTACGTCCTACCCTTCTCGCACGACGAAGTCGTCCACGGCAAGAAGTCGCTCCTGGGCAAGATGCCCGGCGACTACTGGCAGAAATTCGCGAATCTACGGCTCCTGCTCGCTTATATGATCGCGCACCCCGGCAAGAAGCTGCTGTTCATGGGCTGCGAAATCGGGATGTTTTCCGAATGGAAGGACCTGGAGCAGTTGGATTGGCACTTGCTGGACTACCCGATGCACGCGGCGACCCGCGACTACGTGCGCGAGCTGAACGGCTTCTATAAGCGACAGCCCGCGTTGTGGGAGCAGGACCGGAGCATGGACGGCTTCCGTTGGATTTCGCCGCACGACCGGGAGCAGAGCGTCGTCTCGTTCCTCCGAAGGGGACGCGAACCGAACGAGGAGTTGATCGTCGTCTGCAACTTCACGCCCGAGGTGCGGCGCGACTACCGCATCGGGGTGCCGAGGCCCGGCGTCTACCGCGAGCTGTTCAATACCGACGCGGAACGGTACGGCGGCTCCGGCGTGTCGGCGGGGGGCCGGATCGCCGCCGAAGGTCTGCCTTGGCACGACCAGGCGTATAGTATAAGCGTTGATTTGCCTCCGCTCGGCGCCGTCATGCTGAAGCGTATGAACCCAAACTCTAGAACGAGGAAGGAGCAAGGCGAATGAGACGCAAAGAATGCGTAGCGATGCTGCTGGCGGGAGGGGAAGGCCGCCGGCTCGGCGCCCTGACGAAGCATCTGGCGAAGCCCGCGGTTCACTTCGGCGGGAAGTATCGCATCATCGACTTCACCTTATCCAACTGCACGAACTCCGGGATCGACACGGTCGGCGTGCTGACGCAGTATCAACCGCTCGTGCTGAACTCGTATATCGGCATCGGCTCGCCTTGGGACCTCGACCGCAAGAACGGCGGCGTCACGGTGCTGCCCCCGTTCATGGAGCAGAAGGGCGGCAACTGGTACAGCGGCACGGCGAACGCGATTTACCGGAATATCGGCTTTATCGATCGCTACGATCCGGAGTATGTACTGGTCATCTCCGGCGATCATATTTACAAGATGAATTACGATGCGATGCTGTCGTTCCATAAGGAGCAGCAAGCCGACGCCACGATCGCCGTCATCGAGGTGAAGTGGGAGGAAGCGAGCCGCTTCGGCATTATGAGCGTTGACGAAGACCATCGGGTGACGGAGTTCGCGGAGAAGCCGAAGGAGCCGAAGAGCAACTTGGCGTCGATGGGCATTTACATTTTCAATTGGAGCGTCTTGAAAACTTACTTGCTTCAGGACGAGGCGAATCCGGATTCGTCGAACGACTTCGGCAAGGACGTCATCCCGAGCATGCTGAACGAAGGGGTGCGTGTGAAGGCGTATCCGTTCGAGGGCTATTGGAAGGACGTCGGCACGGTGCAGAGCCTCTGGGAAGCGAACATGGACCTGCTAGACAACGAGTCGCAGCTGAACTTGTTCGATCGGTCCTGGCGCATCTACTCTCTGAGTCCGTATCAGCCGCCGCAATACATCGCCAAGTCGGCGAAGGCGACTCGCTCGCTGCTGAACGAAGGCTGCTTCGTATACGGCGAAGTGGATCATTCGGTGTTGTTTTACGGCGTACGGGTGGAGAAAGGGGCGCTCGTCCGCGATTCGGTCATTATGCCGAACGCGACGATCGGGGAGGGAGCGCAGGTGTATCGCGCGATCGTCGGCGAGGGCACGGTCGTCGAGGCCGGCGCCGTGATCGGCGACCCGAACGCGGCGCCGTCCGAAATTACGCTGATCGGCAACAACGAAACGGTGCGAAAGGAAGTGTCCGCATGAAACGGATCATGGGCGTCATCAACCTCATCAACGAGCCCGATCGGCTGGAGGAGCTTACGCTCGGCCGCTGCCTCGCGTCCGTGCCGTTCGGCGGCCGGTACCGTCTCGTCGACTTCCCGCTGTCGAACATGGTCAATTCCGGGATCGAGGACGTCGCGGTGTTCACGCATCACAAATACCGTTCGCTGATGGACCATCTCGGCTCCGGCAAGGAATGGGACCTCGACCGCAAGCGCGGCGGCTTGTTCGTGCTGCCGTCCGTGCTCGACAACCCGAGCGGCATCTCGAAGGGCGATCTGTTCCAGTTTTTCTCGCACCGGGACTATTTCTACCGCGGGAGGCAGGAGTACGTGCTGATATCCCGCAGCCATATCGTCTGCAACATCGATTACCGCAGCGTGCTCGAACAGCATGAAGCGACCGGCGCGGACATTACGTGCGTGTACTATGAGCTGGACGACGCGGACGACGCGATCTATCGCAAGTTGACCGTCGATGCGGACGGCCGCATCACCGCGATGCAGGATCGGACGGGGCGGCTCGACAGCCGGAACGTGTCCATGGAGATGTACCTGATGAGCAAGCATCTGCTGCTCGACATCGTCGAGACGTGCCTCGCGCAAGGGGACGATCATCTGGTGCGGGACGGCATTATGAAAAATATCGCTCGCTTGCGGCTATACGGCTACAAGCACGAGGGCTACACCGGAATCGTCAATACGATTCAGAGTTACTATCGGCACAGCATGGCGCTGCTCGATCCGAACCTCATCCGCGAACTGTTCTTCCAGGGCGCGCCGATCTATACCAAGGTCAAAGACGAGCCGCCCACGAAGTATACGGGCATGGCCGACGTGCGCAACTCGCTCGTCGCCAACGGCTGCGTCGTCGAAGGCGCCGTGGAGAACAGCCTGCTCTCGCGCGGCGTGAAGGTGCGTCCCGGCGCCGTCGTTCGCAACTGCATTCTGATGCAGAACTGCGAGATCGGGGAGGGCGTCGTGATCGAGCACGCGATTCTTGACAAAGACGTCTGCATCGACCGCGGTCGCGTGCTGAGCGGCGCGGTCAGCGCGCCGTTCATCGCCGCGAAGAAGAAGGTGATCTAGTGCCCGCTAACGTGCTTATGATCGCCGCGGAGGCGGTTCCCTTCATCAAGTCCGGCGGTCTGGCGGACGTCGTCGGTTCGCTGCCGAAGGCGCTCGTCGCCGGCGGCGCGGACGTGCGCGTGCTGCTGCCGAAATACGCGGACATGCCGGAGCGCCTCCTCGAGGGGGCGGCGCCGGTCGCGGAGTTCACCGTGCAGGTCGGTTGGCGCCGGCAATATTGCGGCGTTTCGTCGCTGCTGCATGACGGGATAACGTACTATTTTCTGGATAACGAATATTATTTCAAGCGGCCGGGGTTGTACGGCTACGAAGACGACGGCGAACGGTTCGCCTATTTCTGTCAGGCGGCGCTCGAAGCGATTCCCCGACTCGGCTGGAAGCCGGACGTGCTGCATTGCCACGATTGGCATACGGCGCTCGTGCCCGTCTTCCTGCGCGCGCACTATGCGTGGAACGATTTCTATTCGGGGATGCGGAGCGTCTATACGATTCATAACTTGAAGTACCAAGGGGTGTTCGGGTACGGCGCGCTTCGGGACCTGCTGAATTTGGGCGACGAGCATTTCCACGCGAACGGGCTTGAGTTTTATGGCAACGTCAATTACATGAAGGGCGCGCTCCATTACAGCGACTTCCTGACGACGGTCAGCCCGACGTACGCCATGGAAATACAGACGCCGTATTACGGGGAAGGTCTCGACGGGACGCTGCGTCATCGGCGTGACGCGCTGCTCGGCATCGTGAACGGCATCGATTACGACGCGCTCGACCCGAGCCGCGATCCGCATCTTCCGGCGCATTACCGGCTTGCGGATTCGCGCGACGCGGGGAAGGCGAAGAACAAGGCCGCGCTGCAGCGAGAGCTGGGCTTGCCGGAGCGGGAGGGCGCGCCGATCGTCTCGCTCGTGACGCGGCTCGTCGAGCAGAAGGGCATCGACTTGATCGCCCACGTGCTCGAGGAACTGCTGCAGGAGGACTTGCAGCTTATCGTGCTCGGCGCCGGGGAAGCGCGGTACGAGAAGCTGTTCCGCGACGCGGCGTATCACCACCCCGCGCGGCTGTCGACGAACCTGAAGTTCGACGAAGGGCTCGCGCGGCGTATCTACGCCGGTTCCGACTTGTTTCTCATGCCGTCGAAGTTCGAGCCGTGCGGCATCGGACAGATGATCGCCATCCGATACGGCACGGCGCCGATCGTTCGCGAGACGGGCGGACTCGTCGATACGGTGAAGCCTTATAATCAGTACACGGGCGAAGGGCATGGCTTCTCGTTCACGCATTACAACGCGCACGAGATGCTGGACACGATTCGATTCGCGCTCCGCATGTACCGGGACGAGGCGCATTGGAAGCGGCTCGCGGCGAACATGGCCGACCAGGATTTCAGCTGGACGGCGTCGGCGGCGCAATATTTGGAGTTATATACGAGACTGAAGACATAGTCAGATGGAGGCATTCCGCATATGACCTTGATTCGCAACTTAACGCCGCATGAGCTCGACGAATCGCTGACGCTCAGCGAATTCGCTTTCCAATATCGCGTCGCTCCGGAGGAGCGGGAGGCGCGCCTCGCGTCGATGCCGCTCCGCCAGCAATGGGGCGCTTTCGTCGACGGGAAGCTCGCCGCCAAGTATACGCTGCTTGATTTCGAGACGTGGATTCATGGCGTCCGATTCGCGATGGGCGGCATCGCCGGCGTGGCGACGTGGCCGGATTACCGCCGGCAGGGGCTGGTGGCGAAGCTACTCGCGCATTCGCTCGAGACGATGCGGGCGAACGGGCAGACGGTGTCGTTCCTCAGTCCGTTCTCGTTCCCGTTCTACCGGAAGTTCGGCTGGGAGTATTATACGGACCTGAAGAAGGTCGAGCTGCCGATGGCGAAGCTGCCTCCGGCGCCGCCGGAGACGGCCCGCGTCCGCCGCGTCGCGAACGACGGCGGCTTGCTCGACGCGACGTATGCCGCGTATGCAAGCCGCTATTCCGGAACGCTCGTCCGGACGGAGGAATGGTGGCGCGACCGCATCTTCACGC
>JAPSKX010000027.1 GCA_031181325.1 Paenibacillus sp. | reverse complement strand
GATCGCCGGCATGCTGGCGCTGCATCGCGAATCCGGCGCGGCGGGAACGTTGTTGACGGCGACGTTCGCCGATCCGACCGGCCTCGGCCGCATCGTTCGCGGGGCGGACGGCGGCATCGAGCGGATCGTCGAAGAGAAGGATTGCAGCGCGTCCGAACGCGCGATTCAAGAGATTAACGCAGGCGCATATTGCTTCGATAACCGGAAGCTGTTCCAGGCGTTGTCCAAGGTGAAGAACGACAATGCGCAAGGGGAATACTACTTGCCGGACGTCATCGGGCTGTTCCGCGCGGCGGGCGAGACGGTGCAAGGCTACCTGACGAACGATGCCGACGAGGCGTTCGGCGTGAACGATCGGGTCGCGCTGGCGGAAGCGGAGCGGCTGATGCGCGCGCGCATCAACCGGGCGCATCTGCTGAACGGCGTCACGATCGTGGACCCTTCCTCGACGTATATCGACGCCGGCGTGACGATCGGCAGCGACACCGTCGTCTATCCGGGGACGACGGTGCGAGGCGCGACGCACATCGGGAGCGACTGCGTCATCGGTCCGAACAGCGACATTCATTCCTCGACGATATCCGACGGCGCGGCGGTGAAGCACTCGGTGCTCGACAAGGCGGTCGTCGGGCCTCGCACGACCGTCGGTCCGTTCGCGAACCTGCGCCCGGGCACGCGGCTCGGCAGCGACGTGAAGATCGGCGATTTCGTCGAGATTAAGAGCTCGACGATCGACGACGGCTCGAAGGTGTCTCATCTCGCGTACGTCGGCGACGCCCGGGTCGGCAAGGACGTGAACATCGGCTGCGGCGTCATTACGGTCAACTATGACGGCTTCTCGAAGTTCGAGACCGTCATTGAAGACGAGGCGTTCGTCGGCAGCAACGTGAACTTGATCGCGCCGATCAAGATCGGCAAGGGCGCGTTCGTCGTCGCGGGCTCCACGATTACGCAGGACGTCGGCGAGGACGATATGGCGATCGCCCGCGATCGCCAGACGACGAAGAAGGGGTACGCGAAGACGCTCCGCGCTCGATTGAAGGCGCAGAAGAATAGATAGCCGCATAGAAGCAGCATCCACACATTCGAATTGAGAGCTGGAGGAGAACGTTCCATGTCTTACCGGGATCCCAAGCTGAAGGTGTTCACGTGCAACTCGAACCCGCAGCTTGCGCAGGAAATCGCAGAATATATCGGCTTGCCGCTCGGCGTATCGCAGACGATCCGGTTCAGCGACGGCGAAATACAGACGCGGATCGACGAGAGCGTCCGGGGCTGCGACGTATACGTCATTCAGTCGACGAGCGCGCCCGTGAACGAGCATCTGATGGAGCTGCTCGTCATGGTGGACGCGTTGAAGCGCGCGTCGGCCAAGAGCATTAACGTCGTCATCCCTTATTACGGGTACGCCCGCCAGGATCGGAAGGCGCGGTCCCGCGATCCGATCACGGCGAAGCTCGTAGCGAACCTGATCGAGACGGCCGGCGCGCACCGCGTCATCTCGATGGATCTCCACGCGACGCAAATCCAAGGCTTCTTCGACATCCCGGTCGATCACCTGCTCGGCGTCCCGATTCTTGGAGCGTATTTCAAGGAGAAGCATCTCGAGGATGTCGTCATCGTGTCTCCGGACCACGGCGGAGTCGTTCGCGCGCGAAAGCTGGCGGATTACTTGAACGTGCCGCTCGCCATTATCGACAAGCGCCGCCCGGAGCCGAACGTCGCCGAGGTTATGAACATCATCGGCGAGGTGAAGGGCCGCACCGCGATTCTGATCGACGACATTATCGATACGGCGGGGACGATTACGTTAGGCGCCAACGCGCTGAAGAAAGCCGGCGTGAAAGACGTGTATGCTTGCTGCACGCATGCGGTGCTGTCGGGTCCCGCAATGCAGCGGCTCGAGGACTCGCCGATTCGGGAAGTCGTCATTACGAATACGATTCCGGTATCGAACCCGGGGCCGTGCACGAAGCTGAAGACGTTGTCCGTCGCGCCGCTCATGGGCGAGGCGATCATCCGCGTCCACGAGGAACTGTCGATCAGCAAGCTCTTCGAAGATTAATCGACAATGTAGACGACTATATCCGGCCTTCTCAGGGAACAGTAGGTACATCGTAACGAGTATCTATTGTTCTAGAGGAGGCTTTCCGTCATGATCGACACGACAATTACGGTAATATCGCGTTCCGGCGAGACGAAGTCCGAACGCCGCACGAACCGGGAGAGCGGGAAGATTCCCGGCGTCGTATACGGCAGGAAGGTGGATTCCCAGCCGATCTATATCGAGGAGAAGGCGCTTCACGCCTTGATGCGCAGCGGCGCGGGCGCAGGAGGCATTCTGCGCCTTACGGTGCCGACGCACGGCGAGCAGCCGGTCATGCTCGGAGAAATCCAGCGCGATAAGGTGCTCGGCCGCATCCTGCACGTCGACTTCCACCAGATCGACATGAACGAGCCGGTGAAGGCGACGGTTCGCGTCGAGTTGACGGGAGAGCCGCAAGGCGTGTCGGAAGGCGGCATCCTGCAGGTGATGAACCCGACGGTCGAGGTGCGCTGCATCGCGAGCGCGATTCCGGCCGCGATCGAAGCGGACGTCAGCCGGCTCGCGGTAGGGGAGCACTTATACGTGCGAGACCTGGCGATGCCGGCGGGCGTCGAGCTCCGCAGCGACGAGAACGACATCGTCGCGACGGTGCTGTCGCCGCAGAAGGAGCTGCCGGAGGCGACCGACGAGCTCCGCGATCAGGACGTCGCGGAGGCGACGGAGGAGCAGGTCGGCGCGCATGCGGACTAAGCGGGCGGCAGACGGGGGCTCCCGGTTGGGCTCGAAGGGCTGTGGCCGGGTACAAGGATAGCGCGAATACCGCGAATATGGCCGGGGGGCCGAATCGACCCCCGGCTTTTCGCGCGATTTCGCAGGAGGACCGGTGTGTGTGACGGGGACTCCTTCTCCTTGACGTCCCTTCGCTCAGCCGGGGAGATAAGTTGTTGGGGACGGGGAAAAGGCGGCAAAGGCCTGGAGCGTGCCGCAGCGGCGACTTTTTTGCAGGGGATTGTTACCGTCGCTAACATCTAATCATACAATACTCTGCAATGGAGCAAGCGGAGCGCACGTCCCGGGCCGATACTGCTCGTATGATGCACCCGCTCGAACCCAAGCCTTTTCCCCAGACAGCCGGAACATGTATAATAGCAACGGAAGCTTCGCAAGCAGGAAGGCAGGAAAGGCGGGAACACCACAGCATGAAATGGTTCGTCGGGCTCGGCAATCCGGGCAGAGACTACGAGGATACGCGGCACAACATCGGTTGGATGGCGCTGGACGAGGCCGCCAAGCGGTGGGGCGTGACGACGGCGCAGTCGAAGTGCAAAGGGCTCGTCGCCGAGGCGCGGGCGAACGGCGAGAAGACGTATTTAATCAAGCCGATGACGTACATGAACCTGTCGGGCGAATGCGTACGAGCGTTCCTCGACTTCTATAAGCCGGATCCCGCCGATCTCATCGTCGTGTACGACGATATGGACACGGAGCTGGGTTCGATCCGCCTGCGCATGAAAGGCAGCCCCGGCGGTCACAACGGCATCAAGTCGATCATCGCCCATCTCGGCACCGATCAATTCCACCGGATCCGCATGGGCATCTCGCGGCCGGCGCCGGGGTCGAACATCTCGAATTACGTCTTATCGACGTTCCGCAAAGAAGAACGCGAAGCGCTGGAACGGACGGTGCAGAAGGCGGCGGACGCGATGGAGTTTTGCCTGAAGGAGCCGTTCGAGAAGGCGATGGCGAAATTTAACGGAAGCTGAATGGAACGGCCCGTCCCGTGGCGATACTAACCATATGTACACGGGAGGTGGGGACGTTCATGTCGATTCGTTACGTGTGTAAGCATTGCAGCATGTCGCTCGGGGAAATCGCCTCCGAGCAGGTGACCGAGGCGCAGCTCGGGTTCCATTTCTTGACCCCCGAGGAGCGCAACGATATAATTACGTATAATTCCAGCGGCGATGTCATCGTCAAGCTGGTATGCGATTATTGCCGCGAAGCGCTCCAGTCTCATCCGGAGCTCGCGTTAGTATCCAGCCCGTTGCAATGACCGGACTCGCTGTCGGCTCGGAGCGCGGGACGAACGGCCTTGGCTTGTCAGCCTAGGCTTGTTTTGGTTTGCGGGAAAGAGGTGTCCTATTCTCGAAATGAGACGTTTATTAGAAGCGCTCGCGACCGATCCGGATCTGATCACCGTGACGGACGGCATTCGGTCGGGGCTGAAAGAACAATTGGTGTCGGGATTGGCCGGCTCCGCAAGAAGCGTGTTCGTCGCGGCGCTGCATGCGCAACTGCAGCGTCCTATCGTCGTCATGACGCATAATATGTTTTCCGCGCAAAAGTTAATAGAGGATTTGGAAGAATGCCTGCCTCGCGGCGAGCTGCTGACGTACCCCGCGAACGAATCGATCGCGACGGAGGCGGCGGTGTCGAGTCCCGAACTCGTCGCGCAGCGCATCGACGCGTTATCCCGCCTCGCGAACGGCTTTCGGGGCGTCTTAGTCGTGCCGTACGCGGGCGTACGGCGGTTCGTCGCGTCCAAGGAAGCGTTCCAAGGCGCGTCGGCGACGGCGGCCGTCGGCGAGACGCTGCCGATCGACGCGTTCCTCGCCCGGCTCGCCGAGCTTGGCTACGAGCGGGTCGAGCGGGTAGAGTCCCGCGGCGAAATGAGCGTGCGGGGCGGCATCGTCGACGTCTTCCCGCCGAAGGTCGCAGGCGACGCGGAGGACCTTGCGGTGCGCATCGAATGGTTCGACGACGAGATCGATTCGATCCGTCTGTTCGATCCGGTCGACCAGCGTTCGAAGGAAAAACTGGATCGCGTCACGCTGCTGCCGAGCCGCGAGCTGTTCGCGGAGCCTCGCCGGTTCGCGAACGCGGCGCAAACCGCCTCGGAGCTGCTCGAACGCCAGCTGGAGAAGACGGCCGACCGGACCGTGAAGGAGAAGCTGCGCGAGGAAATCGGCGGCGATCTGGTCAAGCTGCGGGAGGGCGCTTATTTTACCGGCATCTACAAATACGTCTCGCTCCTGTATCCGGAGCGGCATACGCTGCTCGACTTCTTGCCGAAGGATGCGCTGCTGCTCGTCGACGAGCCGAATCGGCTGCTCGAGACGGCGCGCCAGCTCGACCGGGACGAGGCGGAATGGACGACGCATCTGCTGCAGGAAGGCAAGACGATTCCGAGCTTCGCGCTGTCGAAGAGCTATGAGTCGCTCTTTTTCCACAAGCCCTATCAGACGGTCTATCTGTCGCTGTTCCTCCGGCAGATTCCGAATACGCAGCCGCAGAATATCGTCAACGTCATCTGCCGCGCGATGCAGCAGTTCCACGGGCAGATGAACGTGCTGAAGACGGAGATCGAGCGATGGAGCAAGTCGAAGTCGACCGTCATGATGCTCGCGGGCAGCAAGGAGCGCTTAGAGCGGATGCGCCGCGTGCTTGCCGATTACGGCATCCCCGAGCAGACGATCATCGAGGGCAATCTGCAAAGCGGCTTCGAGCTGCCGTCGGTGCATCTCGTCGTCATTACCGAAGGCGAGATGTTCAGCGCCAAGCAGCGGAAGGCGCGCAAGGTCGAGCGCAAGATCGAGAACGCGGAGCGGATCAAGAGCTACACCGAGCTGAAGATCGGCGATTACGTCGTGCACGTCAACCACGGGATCGGCAAATACGTCGGCATCGGCACGATCGAGATCGCCGGCGTGCACAAGGACTACCTGCATATTCTGTATGCGGGCGGCGACAAGCTGTCCGTCCCGATCGAGCAGATCGACATGGTGCAGAAATATATCGGCGCCGAAGAAGGCAAGGAGCCGAAGATCTACAAGCTCGGCGGCGGAGACTGGACGAAGGCGAAGTCGAAGGCGAGATCGGCCGTCAAGGATATCGCCGACGAGCTCATCAAGCTGTACGCGGCGCGTCAGGCGGCGCCGGGTCATGCGTTCCCGGCCGATACGCCGTATCAGCAAGAGTTCGAAGCGATGTTCCCGTACGACGAGACGACGGACCAGCTTCGCGCCATCCAAGAAATCAAGGGCGACATGGAGCGTCCCCAGCCGATGGATCGTCTCCTGTGCGGCGACGTCGGCTACGGGAAGACGGAGGTAGCCATCCGGGCCGCGTTCAAAGCGGCGATGGACGGGAAGCAGGTCGCGGTGCTCGTGCCGACGACGATCCTCGCCCAGCAGCATTACGAGACGTTCCGGGAGCGCTTCGGCGGCTTTCCGTTCAACATCGGCGTCCTGAGTCGGTTCCGATCGAAGAAAGAGCAGACGGAGACGATCAAGGGCGTCGGCACGGGCGCGATCGACGTCGTGATCGGCACGCACCGCATCCTATCGCAGGACGTGAAGTTCAAAGACCTGGGCTTGCTTATCATCGACGAGGAGCAGCGGTTCGGGGTTACGCATAAGGAGAAGCTGAAGAAGCTGCGGCTGAACGTCGACGTCTTAACGCTGACGGCGACGCCGATCCCGCGCACGCTGCATATGTCGATGCTCGGCGTTCGCGACCTGTCGGTCATCGAGACGCCGCCGGAGAATCGGTTCCCCGTACAGACGTACGTCGTGGAGCACAGCGGCGCGCTCGTTCGCGACGCCATCGAACGGGAGCTCGCGCGCGGCGGGCAAGTATATTACTTGTACAACCGCGTCCAAGGCATTCAGCAGATGGCCGACACGATCCACGCGCTCGTGCCGGACGCCCGGGTCGCCGCGGCGCACGGGCAGATGTCCGAGCAGGAGCTCGAGCGGACGATTCTCGACTTCCTGGACGGCGAGTTCGACGTGCTCGTCAGCACGTCGATCATCGAGACGGGCGTCGACATCCCGAACGTCAACACGCTCATCGTGCACGACGCCGACAAGATGGGCCTCTCGCAGCTGTACCAGCTGCGCGGGCGCGTCGGGCGGTCGAATCGGATCGCGTATGCGTACTTCACGTATCAGCGCGACAAGGTGCTGAACGAAGTGGCGGAGAAGCGGCTGCAGGCGATCAAGGAGTTCACGGAACTCGGCTCCGGCTTCAAGATCGCGATGCGCGACCTCGCCATCCGCGGCGCCGGCAATTTGCTCGGCGGCGAGCAGCACGGCTTCATCGCGTCCGTCGGCTTCGATCTGTATTCGCAGATGTTGGCGGAGGAGATCGAGCAGCGCAAGCTCGCCCTCGACGGCGAGAACGAGGGCGCCGCGCCGGTCGAACGCCGGCCGAAGCCGACGAATACGCAGATCGAGCTGACGCTCGACGCGTACTTGCCGGGCGATTACATCTACGACAGCGCGCAGAAGATCGAGATCTACAAGAAGGTGGCGGGCATTCGGACCTTCGAGGAGGAGAACGAGCTGGCCGACGAGCTGACGGACCGATTCGGCGATATGCCGACGCCGGTGCAGACGCTTCTCGCCGTCGCGCGCCTTAAGGTGTACGGGGCGGAATACGGCATCCAGTCGATCTCGGCGAAGGGCGACGACTTGATCTTCACGTTCGCGCCCGAGCAGAACGAGCGGATCGACGGGCAGAAGCTGTTCGCGCTCAGCAACCGGTTCGAGCGCAAACTGAAGCTGATGCCCGGCGGGCAGATCGTCGTCCATATGAACCGCAAAGGGCTGTCGACGGAAGAAGCGATTCACGCGGCGGAGAAATTCCTCCAGCAATACCGCGAGGTGCGGAAGGACGAGGCGAAACGCTCGACGAACGTTGTATGAATTGGCAGGATGTTCATATGAACATCCTGTTTTGCTTTCAATTGGATGGCAACAATAATGGCGAGGCGACCCAAGCGGAATCCATGATGTTGGACGGTTAGTACAAGATCTGGCGTATAAGTGAATCGTTAGCGACGAATACTAAGGTCGAATATAACACAGGTCATCACCCCCCTCGAACCGTAAATAGGACGGACGACTTCGATGCATTCAAACTTCTAGAAAGCGAGGGCATACAACATGAAAGCAACAGGAATCGTACGCAGAATCGACGATCTCGGACGGGTCGTCATCCCGAAAGAAATTCGTCGGACATTGCGTATTCGCGAAGGTGACCCGCTGGAAATCTTCGTCGACCGCGACGGAGAGGTTATATTGAAGAAGTATTCCCCGATCGGGGAATTGGGCGACTTCGCCAAGGAATACGCCGAGTCGCTGAGCGAAAGCACCGGACATATCACCATGATCTCGGACCGCGACACGATTATCGCCGTATCCGGGGCATCGAAGAAGGAATACATGGATAAGCAGATCGGCCAGATCGTCGAGACCGCTATGGAAAACCGCAAGACGACCTCGGAGACGAACGCGGGCGAATATGAAATTTGCAAGGATATGACGGAGACGTACAGCTCCTTCGTCTGCTCTCCCATCGTGGCGGGCGGAGACCCGATCGGCTCGGTCATCTTGCTCAGCAAGCAAGAAGGCATGAAGATGAGCCAGATGGAAGTGAAGATGGCGGAGACGGCGGCGGGTTTCCTGGCCAAACAGATGGAGCAGTGAACGGAACCGCCGAGAGATCGCTTGAAGGGCGCGGCCGCGCGCCTACATAAGGGCTTCCGTAACCTCACGCATGCGCGCGGGTTGCGGAAGCCTTTTCGTTATGCGTAGAATGAAGTATCGAATCGGGAAAAAGGGGAAGTGGATCGGCGTGCAACGAATCACGCGACGCATTACCGTGGCCGGACTCGGCCCGGGCGGACCGGACGGCTTGACGCTCGGCGCCTGGGACGCCGTGCGGACGGCGGAACGGCTGCTGCTGCGGACGGACGACCATCCGGTGACGGCTTGGATGCGCGAGCAAGGTCTCGCATACGAAACTTACGATGCGCTCTACGAGGCGCACGGACAATTCGAGGAAGTATACAAGGCCATCGCGGACGACTTGCTTCGCCGCGCGACGGAGGAAGGCGAGCTCGTCTACGCCGTGCCGGGACATCCGTCGGTCGCGGAGTCGACCGTCGCGCTGCTGCGCGAGCGCTGCCCCGCGGCCGGCATCGAGTTGGTCATCGTCGGCGGCGAGAGCTTCCTCGACCGCGCGTTCGTCGCGCTCGGCTTCGATCCGGCGGACGGCTTCCAGCTCGCGGACGCGACGGCTTTCCATCCGCGGCGGCTGAACCCGTACAATCATATCCTCATCACGCAGGTATACGACGGCCTCGTCGCCTCCGACGTCAAGCTGGGCCTCATGGAGCGCTACCCCGACGACTACGAGGTGACGGTCGGGCACGCGCTCGGCGTCGCCGGCGAAGAGCGAATCGAGCGTGTCCCGCTGTACGAGTTGGACCGCGTCGGCGGATTCGGCAATCTATCGCTCGTCTACGTGCCGCCGACCGACCGGGACGACGTCCATGTCCGGACGTTCGAGCGGCTGCACGCGATCATCGCAAAGCTGCGCAGCCCCGAAGGCTGCCCTTGGGATCGGGAGCAGACGCATAAGTCGCTGCGCAAATATTTCATCGAAGAGACGTACGAGGCGCTGGAGACGATCGACAACGACGACATGGACGCGCTGCGGGACGAGCTCGGCGACGTGCTGCTGCAAATCATGTTGCACGCGCAAATCGAGGAGGAAGCCGGCACGTTCGACGTGTACGACGTCATCGCGGGGCTGTCCGAGAAGATGGTGCGCCGGCACCCTCACGTGTTCGGCGACGTAACGGTCGGCGGCGTGGAGGACGTGCTGACGACATGGCAGGACGTGAAGGCGAAGGAGCGGGAAGCGGCGGGCATTGATGCGCCGAAGTCGATCCTGGCGGGCATTCCCGGCGGCTTGCCTTCGCTCATGCGGGCGGTCGCCATGCAGAAGAAGGCGGCGAAGGTCGGCTTCGATTGGAGCGAGCCGGGCGAGATCGCAGGCAAGATCGAAGAGGAGCTGCGCGAGTTTCAAGAGGCGCTCGCGGGTTCCGGGGACGATCGGGACGCGCGTCTGCTCGAGGAGATGGGCGATTTGTTGTTCGCGGTCGTGAATTTGGCTCGTTTTCTGAAAATCGACCCGGAAGAGGCGCTGTCCGCCACCAATCGAAAATTCGCCAAAAGATTTACGTATATCGAGGAGCGGCTACGTTTAACCGGAAAAACGTTTGACCAAACTGGTATCGAGGAGATGGAACGCTACTGGCAAGAAGCCAAAAGGAGCTGAGAAGCCTTCTTAACGATTTAGATCGTATACCCCGCGATGCAACAACTAAATCGTCTCGGTAAACGGGCGGCGTCTAACGAAGACCGGCGAAGCCGTTTATCTTGCGCGTGAACATTTTGCGAAAATGTTGAAATAACAGCGCGCAAAAGCAGGAATTTCAAGGCAACCGAGAGAATACATACATGTGGTTCGCTATATTTTACCGTTGGATTGATTAGGAGGAATCGTAAGCATGAACAAGCAAGATTTGATTAACAGCATTTCCGAGAAGAGCGGTCTGACGAAGAAAGACGTCGAGTCCGTATTGAACAGCTTCCTTGGCGAAGTAACCGACGCACTGTCCTCCGGCGACAAGGTGCAATTGATCGGCTTCGGCACGTTCGAGACGCGCAAGCGTTCGGCGCGAATGGGCCGCAACCCGCAGACAGGCGCTCCGACGGCGATCCCGGAAGCGAAGGTGCCTGCGTTCAAAGCCGGCAACAAGCTTAAAGAAGCCGTGAAGTAACATGCGTCTCGACAAATTCCTGAAGGTCTCCCGACTCATTAAGCGTCGTACCGTCGCGAAGGACGTGTCCGACCAAGGACGGGTCTGGATCAACGGGAAAGAGGCGAAGGCCAGCAGTACCGTGAAGCTCGGCGACGAGCTGACGGTGCGCTTCGGCCAGAAGAGCGTGACCGTTCGCGTCGAGCGCGTCGCCGAGACGACCCGCAAGGACGAAGCGGCAGAGATGTACACCGTGATTAAAGAGGAATCGAACGCGGCCGGAGAGAGCATTCTCTAACCTCGCGCAGATGCAACGAAGCCGTTCCGCCGGCGGAATTTTTCCGCCGCGGGGCGGCTTCTTTCCGTTGCGCGGCTTCGGTTCTAAAACCCGTCCCCCGCCCATATGGTAGAGATATAAGGGAGGGGTACATGCCATGGTGGATCATGGGAAGACCAAACGGCAAGAGGTTCGCTTGCTGAACCGCCGCTTGCTGGAAGTGACGGGCGTCCTGAACGTGGACAGCTTCGACAGCGAAGAGTTTCTGCTCGAAACCGAACTCGGGTTCCTTAACGTGAAGGGTCAAAATTTACATATCAAGAACTTGAACCTCGAGCAAGGTCTGGTCACGATCGAAGGAACGGTCAATGCGTTCGCGTATTTGGACGGGGCGGGCCCGGACAAGTCCAAGGGCTTTCTCGGTAAGCTGTTCAAGTGACGCTGAGCGTACAATTCCTGACGATGGCCGCCATGATGCTCAGCGGGGCGGCGCTCGGACTGCTGTTCGACGGCTACCGAGTGTTGTCGGGGGAGCTCCGGTTCCCGCGCTGGATCATCCCGCCGCTGGACATCTTGTACTGGGCCGTCGGGACGGTCGCGGTCTTTCGCGTCTTGTTCCTCAGCAACGGGGGCGAGGTTCGCATTTATGTGTTCTTGGCGCTGATGATCGGCGTCTCGTTTTATTTCGCCTTGCTGAGCGGGTTCGCCGTGGGGGCGATCCGATGGTCGGTCGGTCGGGTGAAGGCGTCGATCCGGCTTCTGATTCGGTTGGGGGAGCTCCTGATCGTGCGGCCGCTGATCGCGCTGTACCGGCTCGTCATTGTAATTTTGGGATTTTTGGCGGCGTTGTCTATTTTCCTCGGAAAACTTGTGATACAATTGCTCTATCCTTTGTGGAAAATCGCGTTATGGCTGCTTCGGCCGCTCGGGCTGCGATTGTACAAGCTCGTGCGGGGGGACGCTTGGCTCCGGCCGAGCGCGCGATTCGCGGCGAATGCGTGGCAAAGGATGATCGCGATTGGGAGAAAGCGCAAGTAGGGGGAATCCGGAACCATGGCAAAGGGAGCGGCGAAGCAAACGGCGAAGACGAAGGGCGAGCTCAGGAGGCGGCGGCTGTATCGCGCGATTCTCGGGGGCGTTACGCTATGGGCGATTTTCGCATTTTGGGACCAATCCGGGGCCATGAAGGAGAAGAAGACGGAATTGGGCGTGCTGCTGGATCGTCTGGAGGAAGCGCAGGCGGAGCATGACGCATACCGATCGGAAGTCACGCGTCTTGAAGATCCTGAATATATTGAACAGAAGGTACGGAAGGATTACGGAATGACGCGGCCCGGCGACAAGGTGTTCGGCACCCCGTCGGAAGAGTGACCGATTGCCGAAATCCTGCGTATTCTGTATAATGCAGCTAATTCCATTCATGTACTCACCAAGGGAGGAACAGGTTCGTTTATGTCAACCATTGAAGTTGGCGCGAAGCTAGAAGGCAAGGTTACGGGAATTACCCACTTCGGCGCTTTCGTCGAATTGCCCGGCGGCGTTACCGGTCTCGTACACATCTCGGAGATCGCCGACAGCTACGTCAAAGACGTCAAGGATCACCTTAAGCTGGAAGACGTGGTAACGGTAAAGGTCATCAATGTGGACAAGGACGGGAAGATCGGGCTTTCGATTAAGAAGGCGGTCGATCGTCCGCCGGAAGCGCCGCGTCCGAGCTTCGGCCGCGACGGTCCGCGCGAAGGCGGCTTCGCCGGCGGCCGTCCTCCCCGCGAAGGCGGCGGGTTCGGCGGCCGCGGCGGCTTCGGCGGCGGCCGGGGCGGCGATCGTCGGCAAGGCGGCGGCTTCGGCGGCGGCAGACCGGCGAGTTTCGAAGACAAGATGTCCCGTTTCTTGAAGGACAGCGAAGAGCGGATGTCCTCCCTGAAGAAAAATACGGAAGGGAAACGCGGCGGACGCGGCGCGAAGCGCGTATAGCTTCGTCGCCGGCGCGGAACCGACGCCTCCCGGAAGGAGCCCGCAAGGCCACTGAGCCTTGCGGGCTTTTTTGTGCGTCCCGCTTCGTTTGCCGCCGAAAAAGCCTCGGATCTGCGCTTTTTTCCCCAGTTCCCCCTTCTTCCTCCGCCTATATTCAATCGAAGAACACAACGACAACGGAACGAAAGAAGCGTAAGACCCGCGCCGTACACGTACGCAGGATGCTTATGCTCGAACTCCTGACCCTTTTCCCGAAAAAATATACCTAAAACTTTCCGAGCCGAATCGCGTCCGCGCTTCGTTGTGACGGCATGCCAAGGCATTCGACATCGAATGACGGCGCGGTTGGGGGCGAATCGCCCCGACGCGCGTCGACGCGGCCGGCGCGAACGACCGCTTTCGCCTTCGCCGCAAGGGACGCCGCCGAACGCCGACGGTGTCGGAAAAAATATCGAGCCTACCAACGCATTGCGACAAACTTTTTGCTAGATTTGCTGATATGATGATTCCACTCAACACTACGGATTAGGGGTGGCAATCGGAACATGGAAAAGCGGAACGTGATGCAGCGGCTGGGGTGGGATATCGGAGGCGCGACGGGCAGGTGGAAGGATGCGGCGATGCAACGATTGCTGCACAATCGCGTCGTGCAAGCGGCGGTAGGCAAGCGGTGGGCGATCGTGCTGATGCTCGTCGCGTTCCTGCTCGGCCGCGCGAACATTCTCGGCGAGCTGGCGCCGTTCGCGATCGCGTTCTTCGCGGCCATCTCGTACTTGCGGCGCGGGCTGATGCAGGGTTCGGCGCTGGCTCTTATCGCGGGCAGCTTGCTGTCGCCGCACATGCAGGTCGGCTCGATCGCGGCGCAGATCGTCGTGTTCGCGCTGCTGCAGAAAGGCATGGCGCGGTACGAGAAGACGGAGGTGTCGCACGCGCCGGCGCTCGTCTTCCTCTCCACCTTCACCGTCGGCTTGTTCGCCGACATCGTCGCGACGAACTTGACCTGGTACGCGGTCATGATGACGTCGGTCGAAGCGGGCCTAAGCACGGTGCTGACGCTCATCTTCCTACAAGCGTTGCCGGTGCTTACGCTCACTAGGAAAAACTATCAATTGCGGCACGAGGAAATCATCTGCCTCATGATCTTGCTAGCGTCGGTACTGACCGGGACGGTGCAGTGGGAATTCGGCTCCGTGTCGCTCGAGCACGCGCTCTCCAGATATTTGATTCTGATTCTCGCGTTCGTCGGCGGCGCGCCGATCGGCGCCTCGGTCGGGGTCATCACCGGACTCATTCTCAGTCTCGCCCATTTCTCGGCGCTGCAGCAAATCAGCCTGCTGGCGTTCGCGGGACTGCTCGCCGGCTTGCTGAAGGACGGCGGCAAGATGGCGGTCGGATTCGGGATGCTGCTCGGCACGGCGATTCTCTCGATCTACTCCGGCGATGCGGCGCATGTGCTTCAGTCGACGTACGAGTCGGTCGCCGCGGTGGCGCTGTTCCTGCTCACGCCGAAGGGCATGATTCGCACGATCGCGAAGTACGTGCCCGGCACGCAGGAGCATGCGAAGTCGCAGCAGGATTACGTGCGGCGCGTCCGCGACATTACGGCGAATCGCGTCAATCAATTTTCCGACGTATTCAAGCAGTTGTCGAAGAGCTTCGGTCAGCTAACGGAGCAAAACCAGCTGCTCCAGCACGAAGCGGAAATGGGGCACTTCGTGAACGCGGTGACGAGCGAGGCGTGCGCCACCTGCTTCAAGCGCAACTCGTGCTGGGAAGGCGGCTTCTACAAGACGTATAAATATATGACGGACATGATGACGGAGGTCGAGACGAACGCCGAATTCGACAAGGACCACATTCGGCCGGAATGGCGGCAGACGTGTCATAAGACGGAACGCGTGCTGACGATCTTGCAGAAGCAATACGAGAAATACCGCTACGACCGGCATTGGACGAAGCAAATCCAAGAGAGCCGCAAGCTCGTGTCGGAGCAGCTGTTCGGCGTATCGCAGGTCATGGACGACCTGGTGAAAGAAATCCGTCGCGAAGGACAAGGCTTATTTCTCCAAGAGGAGCAAATTACGCAGGTGCTCGAGGAGATGGGGCTGCACGTGCAGCGGCTCGATATTATTTCGATCGACGAGGGCAACGTAGAAATCGAAGTGGTGCATGGCTTCAAGCGCGGATTCGACGAATGTCGGAAAATGATCGCGCCGCTCCTCTCCGACGTGCTCGGCGAGACGATCGCCGTCAAGCAGGAGCGCTGGGACGAACCGAGCGAAGGGCTCGCGACGGTGCGCTTCTCCTCGGCCAAGGAGTACGAGGTGGAGACGGGCATCGCCTGCGCGGCGAAGGGCGGCGAGTGGCTGTCGGGCGACAGCTTCTCGACGGTGGAGCTCGGCAACGGCAAGTTTGCGCTCGCGATCAGCGACGGCATGGGCAACGGCGAGCGGGCTCGCGTGGAGAGCAGCGCGGCGCTGTCGATCCTGCAGCAGCTGCTGCAATCGGGGATGGACGAGCAGCTCGCCATCAAGTCGGTCAATTCGGTGCTCATGCTGCGTTCTTCCGAAGAAATCTATGCGACGGTGGATTTGGCCATCATCGATTTATATAGCGCGAAGACGACGTTCATGAAGATCGGCTCGACGCCGAGCTTCATCAAGCGGGGAGACGAGGTGCTGCCGATTACGGCGAGCAACCTGCCGATCGGCATCCTCAAGGATATCGAAGTCGATCTCGTGGTGCACCAGCTGCTGCCGGGCGACTTGCTCGTCATGATGACGGACGGCGTCTACGACGCGCCGGGGCACGCGGCGAATAAGGAGCTGTGGATGAAGCGCATCTTGTCGGAGATGAAGTCGGATACGCCGCAGGACATCGCGGACAAGCTACTCGATACGGTCATTCGACACCATGACGGCGAGGTCGTCGACGACATGACGGTGATCGTGGCGAAGATCGACAAGTTCGCGCCGGAGTGGGCGACGTTCCGCTGGCGCGGTCAGGCGACGATCGAACGGCCGAGAACGGTCAGCTAAACGGAGGGAGGCTGTTTCTAGCAAGGATAAACGGTTTTACCGTCCTGCTAGGACGGTATCCGTTACCGAGACGATTCGTGGCGTTACGTGGTGTTACATCTGCAAGTTAAACGCTTTGAATCGGTAAATTAGGTCTATATCGCTCCTCGGATGGCAATGCTAGAACTAGTAGAACCAACTGCTAGCGCTAGAATGAGCCGGAAGGGGAGCGTTTCGTTTTGAGGCAAATCATCGTGATTACCGACGGAAATTCCAATGAGGGGGTCAGCCCTATTACGGCGGCGGCCGAGGCGTACGCCCGGGGCGTCGTCGTGAACGTGATCGGCGTCGTCGATCGGGAGTCGGCCGGCATGCGGGGAGAACAGGAGATCGAGGCCATCGCCAAGGCGGGCGGCGGGATTCATAGAATCGTCTCCCCGACAAGGCTTGCGTATACGATGCAGATGATGACGCGGCATACGGTCGTGGCGACGATCCAGCAGGTCGTGAACGAGGAGCTGCGCGCGATCTTCAAGGACGAGACGGCGTCGCTGGAGTCGCTCCCGCCGGCGAAGCGGGCGGAGGTCGTTCGATCGGTGGACGAGTGGACGGAGACGGCGCCGCTGCGGGTCGCGCTCTTGATCGACGCGAGCGCGAGCATGAAGCATAAGTTCGACGCGGTACGAGAGGCGGCTTACGATCTGCTGCTCAGCATGCAAGCGAGGGCGGGCAAAAGCGAACTCGCCGTGTTACATTTCCCTGGAAATAACGCGAAAGCTGTCGAAACCGATGTCGCATGGACGGCTGAGCTTGCAAAGATCGAGAAGATTCTATATAAATTAAACGTAAAAGGGACGACGCCCACCGGTCCCGCGATTCTGGACGCTCTCGCGATGTTCGGCGAAGTTCCGCGCGCTTCGACGCGACGAACGGCGAATGCCGTGTGGGGGGATTATGTCGTCTGAGGCGCCGGCCGGCGGAATTCGGCTGCGCGCGGGCGACCGCGTCGAGTCGAGATGGAGCGGGCGAACGATTACGGTGGAGCGGTTTCTCGGGGAAGGTGCCAACGGGAGCGTCTATGCGGCGCGTCTCCCGGACGGCCCTTCCCATTGCGCGTTGAAAATCGGGAACGACGTCTTTGCGCTGCAGTCCGAGATTAACGCGCTGCAGGCTGTAGGCGGGGACGCTCCCAAGCTGCTGCTTGCCGACGACGGGACGTGCAAAGGCGAATCGTTCCCCTTCTATATGATGTCGTTCGTACCCGGGACGCCTCTCAGCGAGGCGACGTTCGACGGCGATGCGGATGCGCTGCTCGCGTTCGGCGGCCGGCTGTTGGGGCAGCTCGGCGCGCTGCATGCCGCCGGCTGGGCGTTCGGGGATGTGAAGCCGGGCAACGTCATGGTCGGGCGGCACGGCGAGGCCCGTCTCGTCGATTACGGCGGCGCGACGCGCTTCGGACAATCCGTGAAGCAATTCACGGAGCTGTACGACCGGGGCTATTGGAAGCTCGGGAGCCGGAAGGCGGATGCGGCGTACGACTTGTTCGCGTTCGCCGTCGTGATGTTAGACGCGGCGGGGCTGGGGCGCCGCGTGCGGGCGATCGCGGAATCGACCCGGAGCGATAAGGCGAAGGAGCTCGTCGCTCTCGTCGACGAGAGCCCGCCGCTCGCCGGCGCGGCAAGCGTGCTGAAGCGGCTGCTGCGCGGGGAATGCGGCGATGCCGGCGCGGCGTTCGTCGCTTGGCGGGACGCGGCGGCGAAGCCGCGCCCCGCCCCCGCCGCCGGGGATCAGTGGCCCGCATGGTGGTTCGCGGGCGCCTCGGCCGCGTTCGCGGGCGTCGTCTGGTGGATGAGCGGGAGCGGCACGTGATTTCGTAAGGAAGAGATGAAGCGGGGCGATGGCGGTGAGGGGAGTAGACGAGTTGGAGCGGCAAGTGGAGCGGATCGTCGCGGAGCGGAAGCTATTCGAGCGCGGCGAACGAATCGTCGTCGGCGTCTCCGGCGGTCCGGACTCCGTTGCGTTGCTGCGTATCCTATGCGCGCTGCGCGAACGGCACGGCTATGCTATCGCGGCGGCCCACGTCAATCACGCACTGCGGGGAGACGAATCGGATCGCGAGGAAGCGTACGTCCGGGAGCTGTGCGATCGGCTCGGCGCGGTTTGCTACGCGAGCCGGGTCGACGTCGGAGGCAGACTGGCCGCGCACGGCAACAATGTGCAGGCGGCCGCTCGGGCGGTTCGGTTCGAGGCGTTCCGCGCCGCGGCGTCGGCGTGGGGCGCGGGCGCGACGGCGCTCGGGCACCATGCCGACGATCAGGCGGAGACGGTGCTGATGCGGCTGCTCCGCGGCGCGGGCGCCGGCGGTCTGGCGGGCATTCGTTACGTCTCCGAGGTAAACGGGTTGAAACTTGTTCGGCCCCTGCTTCGTATTACGAAGACCGAGCTCGAAGCGTATTGCGAACGGCATGGACTCCATCCCCGATTCGATTCCAGCAACGCGAAGCGGACGTACTTCCGCAATCGCGTCCGGCTGGATTTGCTTCCTTATATAATGAAGCTTCGCCCCGGGGCGGGTGACTCGATCCGCCGCGCGGCGGAGCTGAGCGCGGACGAAGACGAGCTGCTCGACACGCTCGCGCGGCAACGCGTCCGCGCGGCGGCGAAGCGGGAGGGGGGCGCGATCCGGGCCGAGCGGAAGGCGTTCCTGGAAGCGCATATCGCTTTACAAAGGCGAATGATTAAAATAATATTAAATAGTCTCAAATTGGATGAAAACGCCATCGATTTCGCGAAAGTGGAGCGGATCCGGGAGGCGATCGCCGCCGAAGCGCCCACGACGCTGGAGCTGCGGACAAGCGCCGAGACGGCGTTTCGGAGGTCGTACGAGATGCTGGAGTGGGGGCCTTATCGGGCCGACGACGCGGCGCCTTACGAATACCCGATCGACCCGCTCGCAGGAGGCGTCTTGCCGCTCGAGAGCATGAACGGGACGCTCGAATGGAGCGTCGTTCCGATCGAACGCTTCGCGCCTCCGGATGCCGAAGACGCTTACGCGGCGTGGTTCGACGCCGACGCCGACGACGCGAGAGGGCCTTGGGTCGTAAGGACGCGCCGTCCGGGAGATCGAATGGCCGCTTTCGGTTTAAACGGCAGCAAATCGGTAAAAGATATTTTCGTCGACGGGAAGCTTCCGAAGGCGCGACGGGACGTATGGCCCGTCGTCACGGACAAGGCCGGCGCCTTGCTGTGGGTCCCCGGCTTTCGCCGTTCGTCGGCCGCGCCGGTGACCGGCCGCACGAAGCGAGTGGCCCTGCTGCGACTGCGCAGGGACGAGAACTTTTTCGAGTGACGGTTATGGTTTATCCAGCACTTACATACGATATTTATACTACCATGGTCTAATGCCGACGGGAGGACGAACGTGCAAAGCGACATTCAAGAAGTGTTATTCACGGAACAGGAAATTCAGGAGAAGGTGGCCGAGCTGGGCCGCCAGATCACTGCGGATTACGCGGGGAAGCAACCTCTGATCCTCTGCGTTCTGAAGGGCGCGTTCATCTTCGTCTCCGACTTGGTGAAGAGGATCGACCTGAAGCTCGATATCGACTTTATGGCCGTCTCCTCGTACGGCAACGCGACGAAATCGTCGGGCGTCGTCAAGATCGTCAAGGATTTGGACGCTCCGGTGGAAGGCCGGGACATCTTGATCGTAGAGGATATCATCGACAGCGGATTGACGTTATCGTACCTGATCGACGTGCTGGAGCGCCGGAACGCGCATTCGGTCAAGGTCGTCACGATGTTCGACAAGCCGCATCATCGCACGGTCGGGTTGGAGGCGGACTATAAGGGCTTCTTGATTCCCGACGCGTTCATCGTCGGCTACGGCTTGGACTATGCGGAGAAATACCGAAACCTTCCGTACGTGGGGGTATTGAAGCCGGAAGTATACTCCGGACATGCGTAATCGGGGGTCGCGCGCGACCCGCGCGGAGGCCGAGCTTTGTTGTGATGCGGGATTCCGCTATGATACAATATATTCACGCCTGAGAGGAGGTAGGGAATGAATAAGATCGTCCGGAACACCGGATTTTATCTGATTATTTTCTTAGTCACCGTCGGAATCGTGCACTTCATCAGCAACCAGAACAACCAAGAAGACTCGCTTAACTTCAGCGAGTTCCGACAAGCGCTCGATGCGGGCGAGATCGCAGAGGTCACCGTTCGGTGGGACGGATATTCCTACTTAATTAGAGGGAAGTACGAGGGGGCCCAGCCGGAGGATCCGTCGTTCGTGACGCGAGCTCCGCTGGACGGAGATTTATTCGAGATGTTGAAAGCCAGCGGGGTCGTGGAAACCTACGAGCGCCAAGAAGGCGAGCCGCTGTGGATCGCGTTCCTTACGGGCATCGTGCCGTTCATCCTCATCTTCGTGTTGTTTTTCTTCCTGATGAATCAAGCGCAGGGCGGCGGCGGCAAGGTCATGAACTTCGGCAAGAGCCGCGCCCGTCTATATAACGAAGAGAAGAAGAAGGTGACGTTCGAGGACGTCGCCGGCGCGGACGAAGAGAAGCAAGAGCTTGTCGAAGTCGTCGAGTTCTTGAAAGATCCCCGCAAGTTTTCCGCAGTGGGCGCCCGCATTCCCAAGGGCGTGCTGCTGAACGGGCCTCCGGGTACCGGTAAGACGCTGCTCGCTCGAGCGGTCGCGGGCGAAGCGGGCGTGCCGTTCTTCAGCATCTCCGGCTCCGACTTCGTCGAGATGTTCGTCGGCGTCGGCGCTTCCCGCGTGCGCGACTTGTTCGAGAACGCGAAGAAGAACGCGCCTTGCATCATCTTCATCGACGAGATCGACGCGGTCGGCCGCCAACGCGGCGCCGGACTCGGCGGCGGTCACGACGAGCGAGAGCAGACGCTCAACCAGCTGCTCGTCGAGATGGACGGCTTCGGCGTCAACGAAGGCATCATCATTATCGCGGCGACGAACCGCCCGGACATTCTCGACCCGGCGCTCCTTCGCCCGGGCCGCTTCGACCGTCAGATTACGGTCGATCGTCCGGACGTGAAGGGACGCGAGGCCGTGCTGAAGGTCCATGCGCGGAACAAGCCGCTGGCGAAGGACGTCAAGCTCGAGTCCATCGCGAAGTATACGACGGGCTTCACCGGCGCGGACCTCGAGAACCTGCTCAACGAAGCGGCGCTCATCGCGGCGCGTCGGAACAAGAAGGATATCGGCATGGCCGAGATCGAGGAAGCGATCGACCGCGTCATCGTCGGTACGCAGAAGAAGAGCCGCGTCATCTCCGAGCGGGAGAAGAAGATCGTCGCCTACCACGAGGCCGGCCACACGATCATCGGCTATTACCTCGAGAACGCGGATATGGTGCACAAGGTGACGATCATTCCGCGCGGTCGCGCAGGCGGTTATCTCATGATGCTGCCGAAGGAAGACCGGTACATGATGACGAAGAGCGAGCTGCTGGATAAGGTGACGGGCTTGCTCGGGGGCCGCATCTCGGAGGAGCTGTACATCGGCGAGATCGGCACGGGAGCGTCGAACGACTTCCAGCGCGCGACGGCGATCATCCGCTCGATGATTACGGAGTACGGCATGAGCAAGCTCGGTCCGATGCAGTTCGGCACGACGCAGGGGCAAGTGTTCCTCGGCCGCGACATCGGCCACGAGCAGAACTACTCCGATCAGATCGCGTACGAGATCGACCAAGAGATGCAGCGCATGATCAACGAATGCTACGAGAAGGGCCGCGACATCTTGAAGAAGCACGAGCGCGAGGTGCATTTGATCGCGCAGACGCTGCTCGAGAAGGAGACGCTCGACCTCGAGCAGATCGAAGAGCTCATCAAGAAGGGTTCGCTCGATTCGTTCGGAGCGAGCGAGGACGCAGCGGAAGCGCCGGCGTCGAAGGACGACATTCGCGTCAACATCGGCACGCAGGACAACGCCGAAGCGAAGAAGCCGACGACGGACGGAGAAGACGAAGAGAAGTAACGTATGGGAGACGCCGCGAGCACAATGCGGCGTCTTTTTTTCGTGTGTTGTTACCATGTAACGATTTAATCAGACAACGCACGGGAACGGAGCAAGCGGAGCGTATGACCCACGCCGTCTCCTGCTCGCGTGATGCATACGCTCGAACTCGGAGGACGCCGTCAGAATAGGTTCGACAGGTAAGGATTTTTCCGCTTTTTCAGGCCTTTTCCGCAATTGACACTCCCGGAAAGTTTATGTATTCTTCATATAATCGTACTTTTTTTCACAAACTACTCATATAGCATAGGGTCCCCATCCCTTGGCGGAGGGGGATTCGAACCAGGCGGAGAAGGAGTGGGTCGGATGGGCGCACCTACCATGGAAGCATTGGCGCTGGAACGCAAACAAGAGCAAAACCGAGAGCTTCGCGAACGGCTTGCGCAGCTGAAGAAAGAACGCAATGCCATCATTCTTGCTCATTATTATCAACGCGACGAAATTCAAGAGGTGGCCGATTTCCGCGGGGATTCGTTCCTGCTCGCGCAGAAGGCGGCGGAGACGGACGCCGATACGATCGTGTTTTGCGGCGTTCATTTCATGGGCGAAAGCGCCAAGATTCTCGCCCCGAACAAGACCGTCATCATTCCCGACGAACGGGCGGGCTGCCCGATGGCGGACATGGTGAACGTGGAAGGGCTGCGGGAGCTGAAGCGCAAGCATCCGAACGCGAAGGTCGTTACGTATATTAACTCCTCGGCGGAGATTAAAGCCGAAACCGACATCGTCTGTACGTCCGCGAACGCGGTGAAGGTCATTCAATCGGTCGACTCGGACGAAATCATCTGGGTGCCGGATAAGAACTTGGGCGACTATGTTTCCAAGTTCACCGACAAGAAGATGATCATCTGGGAAGGGTACTGCAACACGCATGACATGCTGACGGTCAAGGACGTCGTGGAGATGCGCCAGCAATACCCGAACGCCTTGTTCGTCGTCCACCCGGAATGCCGCCCGGAGGTCGTGAAGATGGCCGACTTCGTCGGCAGCACGACGGCGATCATCGACTACTGCAAGAAGTCGGAGCATCAGGAATTCATCGTCGGCACGGAGGACGGGACGGGGTATCAGCTGCGCAAGGACAGCCCGAACAAGACGTTCCACTTCGCTTCGAAATATTTGGTCTGCCCGAACATGAAGGTAAACAACCTGAAGAAGCTGGTCCGCTGCCTCGAGACGATGCAGCCGGAAATCCGCGTGCCCGAGGACGTCGCCGAACGGGCGAGACAGTCGCTCGAGCGGATGCTGCAAGTGAAGTAACATGCCGCGTGCCGGGCGAACGGCGGTTACCGTCTCCGCCCGGAAGCGTAGGAAGGCAGGATACTCCTATGATCCCTAGATCCCTAATCGATATAGATATCGCGGCCTTGCCCCGAGTCGAGACGGACGTCATCGTCATCGGCTCGGGGATTGCCGGTTTATACACCGCTTTGAAGGCGGCGGACGCGGGGCAACGCGTGATGATGATCGCGAAGAAGTCGCTGCTCGAGAGCAATACGCGGTATGCGCAAGGCGGCATCGCGGCGGTCATCTCGGACGAGGACTCGCCGCTGTATCATCGCCAGGATACGTTGATCGCGGGCGCGGGCCTCTGTACGGCGGACGCCGTGGACGTTCTCGTGCACGAGGGTCCCGACGGCGTCCAAGAGCTCATCCGGTTCGGCACGCAGTTCGACCGGGAGGACGGCGGCGAATACGCGCTGACGATGGAAGGGGCGCATAGCCAGCGCCGCATTCTTCATGCGCAGGGCGACGCCACGGGCGCGGAAATCGTCCGCGCCCTCGCAGCGGAGACGCGGCGGAACGAGCGGATCACGGTCTGGGACGACCACTTCTGCTTGGACCTCGCGACCGAGGAGGGCGAATGCTGCGGCGTCGTCGTGGAGCGGCCGGGCGGGGAGCGGACGTTCGTCACGGCCAAGGCGACGGTGCTGTGCACCGGAGGCGCCGGCCAGTTATACCGGTATACGACGAACCCGGAGATCGCCACCGGCGACGGCATCGCGATGGCGTTCCGCGCAGGGGCTTACATACAGGACGTGGAATTCGTCCAATTCCACCCGACGGCGCTCACGTATCCGGGGGCGCCCCGATTCCTCATCTCGGAAGCGGTGCGCGGCGAAGGGGCCGTGCTGCGGAACATCCGCGGCGAGCGGTTCATGGAGCACTATCATCCGCAGCTCGAGCTCGCCCCGCGCGACGTCGTGGCGCGAGCGATCGTCAGCGAGATCGACAAGACGAAGTCGACGTTCGTCTATCTCGATCTGACGCACGAGTCGCAAGACGTGGTGAAGGCTCGGTTTCCGACGATCTATGAATTCTGCTTGCGGTACGGGTTGGACTTGTCCAGCGACTGGATTCCCGTTGCGCCTGCGGCTCATTATATGATGGGCGGCGTGAAGACGGATCTCCACGGCGAGACGAACGTCAAACGGCTGTTCGCCTGCGGCGAGGTATCGTCCACCGGCGTGCACGGCGCGAACCGGCTGGCGAGCAATTCGCTGTCGGAGGCGATCGTGTTCGGGCGGCGCATCGTGGAGCGCATTCGCGCGCTGCCGCCGCTGCAACGCGAGCCGCAGTTCCACGTCGTGCTCGGCCGAACGGAGCCGTCGACGCAGCCCGTCATCGAACGGCGGCTGAAGCTGCAGAAGCTGATGCTTCGGTACGCGGGGCTCGTGCGGAACGAGAAGGGGCTGAAGAAGGGGCTCGAGGAGCTGCGCAAGCAATCGTCTTGGTTCATGACGAAGCTCACCGGCCGGGAGCAATACGAATACGCGAATTTGTTGACGCTGGCGCTGCTGACGGTGCTCGCCGCTCTTCGGCGGGAGGAGAGCCGCGGCGCGCATTATCGAGAGGATTTCCCCGAGCGGGACGATATCGTGTGGAAGAAGCATATCGTCCACCATCGGGATTTCGGAGTAGCGGAGGAGAGTTTGCAGCATGGCGGTTGATTCCAATTCGATAACGCTGGACTTATCGGTCGTCGGGGAACAAATCAAAGGGTGGCTTCGCGAGGACGTCGGACCGGGGGATGTGACGAGTCGTTCGATATTGCCGGAGGGGCATGCGAGCCGGGCGGTCATTCACGCGAAAGAAGCCGGCGTCGTCGCGGGCCTTCCCGTTGCGGAGGCGGTATTCGCGGAAGTGGATCCCGCGCTCGTCGTGAAGCGGCTCGCGACGGAAGGCGCGCCGATCGCGGTCGGCGACGTACTGTTCGAGCTGGAGGGGAGCACGCTCTCGATTCTGACCGGCGAGCGGCTTGCGCTCAATCTGCTGCAGCGGCTGTCCGGCATCGCGACGACGACGCGGTCGTATCTCGCGGCGATCGAAGGCGTAGAGCCTGCGCCGCGTATCGTCGATACGCGCAAGACGACGCCCGGGCTTCGCCTGCTGGAGAAATATGCGGTGCGGGTCGGCGGCGGACATAATCATCGCTTCGGTTTATACGACGCCGTGCTGTTGAAGGACAATCATATCAAGGCGGCCGGCGGCGTGAAGGAAGCCGTCGCTCGCTCCCGCGCGGCGGTGCCGCACACGATGCGGGTCGAGGTCGAGGTGGAGACGTTGGAGCAAGTCGAAGAGGCGATCGAATCCGGCGCGGACATCATCATGCTCGATAATATGGAGCCCGCGAGAATGACCGAGGCGGTCGCGCGCATTCGCCGCGCTTCGCCGCGAACCGTCGTCGAGGCGTCCGGCGGCGTCAACCTGACGACCGTTCGCCGGATCGCGGAAACCGGCGTCGACGTGATCTCCGTCGGCGGACTAACGCATTCCGCGAAGTCGCTCGACATCTCGCTGGACCTCGGCGGGAAGAAGGGCGCCCTGGGATGATTCTCGTCGTCGACGTCGGCAATACGAATATCGTCTTGGGGCTGTATGAGCGCGAGACGCTGCGTCATCATTGGCGGGTGGCGACGAACCGGTCGTCCACCGCGGACGAATACGGCATACTCGTGTGCAGCTTGTTCCAGCATGCCGGCGTTCGCATCGACGAGGTGGAAGGCATCATGATTTCCTCGGTCGTACCGCCGGTCAACGCGACGCTCGATCAGATGTGCCGGAAATACGTACGCCGGGCGCCTTCGTTCGTCGGTCCCGGCATTAAGACGGGCCTCAACATCCGTTATGAAAATCCCAGAGAGGTCGGAGCGGACCGAATCGTGAACGCCGTAGCGGGCATCCAGCGATACGGAGGTCCGCTGATCGTCGTCGATTTTGGAACGGCGACCACCTTTTGTTATATTGATGAAAAGGGCGATTACATCGGAGGCGCCATCGCGCCCGGCATCGGCATCTCGACGGAGGCGCTGTACAGCCGCGCGGCCAAGCTGCCGCGCATCGAGCTGGCGCGGCCGCGAAGCACGGTGGGGCGCACGACCGTATCGTCGATGCAATCCGGGATTATTTTCGGCTTCGCCGGTCAAGTGGACGGTATCGTCGGGCGCATCCGCGAGGAGTTCGGAACGTCGCCCCGCGTCGTCGCGACGGGGGGCTTAGCCGAATTGATCGCCGGGGAGTCGAAGACGATCGAGACGATCGACCCGTTATTAACGCTGGAAGGATTGCGCCTGATCTATGAGCGCAATCGCGCCAAGTGAGGCGACCGGCGCGCCCGAGGGCGGAAGGAGAGAATAGGGCTTGAACGATTACTTAGTGCGGGCGACCGGATTGCAAGGGAAAGTGCGTTTGTTCGCCGCGCGAACGACCGCGCTCGTCGAAGAGATTCGACGGCGCCACGATATGTTCCCGACGTCGACGGCTGCGGTAGGGCGTACGGCGACGGCGGCGGCGATGATGGGCGCGATGCTGAAGGGCGAAGAGAAGGTCAAGATCCAAGTGAAGGGCAACGGCCCGATCGGCCAGATCGTCGCGGACGCGAACGCTAAGGGGGAAGTGCGCGCTTACGCGGACCATCCGCAAGCCCATCTGCCGAGCAACAGTCTAGGGAAGTTGGATGTCGCCGGCGTCGTCGGCACGGAAGGGTTTATTTACGTCATTAAGGATCTGGGTCTTCGCGAGCCGTATCGGGGCGGCGTGCCGATCGTGTCGGGAGAGCTGGCCGAGGACTTCACGTATTACTTCGCGAAGTCGGAGCAAACCCCGTCCGCCGTGTCGCTCGGCGTTCTGGTCGATACCGATTATTCGGTGAAGACGGCCGGCGGCCTTATCCTGCAGCTGCTGCCGGGGCTGTCCGACGAGGAAATCGGAGGACTGGAGAAGCGACTCGCGAGCATTCCGCCGGTGACCTCCATGCTGGAACGCGGGCTGACGCCGGAGGATATGATGAAGGAGCTCGTCGACGACATCTCCTCGGTGGAGCGCATGGAGCTTCGCTTCCAATGCTTCTGCTCGAGAGAGCGCGTGGAAAATACGCTCGTCTCGCTCGGCAAGGAGGAGCTGGACGCCATTATCGAAGGAGAAGGCAACGCCGAGGTGGTGTGCCATTTCTGCAACGAGAAGTACGGCTTCGACCGTCCGGAGCTGACGACGCTGAGGGAACGACTGGACGCAAAATAGAATCGGTGGGAGAGCGATGTCGAGAGAAAAATGGTTATGGGGTTTGTGCGGCGCTCTAACCGCGCTCTCGGCCGCGCTGGCGCTGCTTCTCGCGAATGCGCACCGCGATAGCGGCGAAGCCGTGCCGCCTTCGGCCGTCGAACGTCCGTCGCAGGACGATCCGAGCGGCGAGAACGGGACGGGCTCGGAGTCGGAGGAGGAGTCCCGCAAGATCGCGCAAGCCGGCGGGGTAACGCTCCGCGAGGACGAGTTTCTGCAAGAGCTGAGGGAATCGTTCGGCGCCGAATACGTCCGGCGATGGCTGAAGGAAACCGTCGTTCGGCTGGAGGCGCAGGCGCTGGGCATCAACGTCACTCGGGCCGACATCGACGAAGAACTGAACCGCATGCAAGTCGGGTACGAGAGCGAGCAACAATTTTATCGCGTGATGGAAGAACAGCTGGGCCTCTCCGAACAAGCGCTCCGGGACGATGCTTTGTATCGGCTTATGCTGGAAGGCGTTGCGACGGCCGGCGTCCAGGTGACCGAAGCGGACGTAGAAGCGTATATCGAGGCGCATCCCGATGAATTCGCGTTGCTGCGGGATATTCGTTACGCGCAGATCGCCGTCGACAGCAAGGAACGGGCGAACCTCGTGTTGAAGCAGTTGGGCGAAGGGGTCGCATTCGACCTGCTCGCGAAGGACATCTCGCTGGACGAGACGACGGCGTCCGCGGGCGGCGATTCCGGTTGGGTCGCCGAGGACGACCCGTTCATTCCCGATGTCGTAGCGGAGGCGCTCGCCGGGATGGAGGTCGGCGACGTCAGCCCGCCGCTTCCTTCCGACGATAGGTGGCTGATCGTAACGTTGCTCGGGCGCCGAACGATCGATCCGCTCGACGATTCCAACGTGAAGGAAGAGCTGCGGCGAGAGCTTGCGTTAGCCCAGGCGCCGTCGCTGTTCGACGTCGAAGCCATGCTGCTCAAGAAGTATAATGCTGTTGACTTTCTGGATGGCGATTGATAAGATGAAATCAACAAAACCGACCTAATTACTCGGGATTATCCTTCTCACCGTTGTCGGGCGGGTCGGATCTAAGGAGGATTCATACTATTATGGCGAAGTTAGTCCAGAACATCACGCAATTGATCGGAGACACGCCTCTCGTCAAGTTGAACCGAGTCGTACCGGAAGATAGCGCGGAAATCTACGTCAAGCTCGAGTACCAAAACCCGGGTTCGAGCGTGAAGGACCGAATCGCGATCAACATGATCGAAGCGGCCGAGCGCGAAGGACGCATCAAGCCGGGCGACACGATCGTCGAGCCGACGAGCGGCAATACGGGCATCGGTCTCGCCATGGTCGCCGCGGCGAAGGGCTACAAGGCGATTCTCGTCATGCCGGAGACGATGAGCATCGAGCGTCGCAATCTGCTTCGCGCGTATGGCGCGCAGCTCGTGCTGACGCCGGGTCCGGAAGGCATGAAGGGCGCGATCAAGCGCGCGGAAGAGCTTCAGGCGGAGAACGGCTACTTCATGCCCCAGCAGTTCAACAACATCAACAACGTGGAGATTCACCGCCTTACGACGGGACCGGAGATCGTCGAAGCGATCAAGTCGCACGACGGTCAACTCGACGCGTTCGTCGCGGGCATCGGTACGGGCGGGACGATTACGGGCGCGGGCGAGGTGCTTCGCGAGAACTTCCCGGGCATTCACATCGTCGCCGTAGAGCCGGCCGCTTCCCCGGTATTGTCCGGGGGCAAGCCGGGGCCGCACAAGATTCAAGGGATCGGCGCGGGCTTCGTGCCGTCGATCCTGAATACGGAAATTTATAACGAAGTCATCACCGTGGAAAACGACGACGCGTTCGCGACGTCCCGCCGCGTGGCGAAGGAAGAAGGCATCCTCGGCGGCATCTCGTCCGGCGCGGCGATCTTCGCGGCGCTGCAAGCAGCGAAGAAGCTGGGCAAGGGCAAGCGCGTCGTCGCGATCTTGCCGAGCAACGGCGAGCGCTACCTCAGCACGCCGCTGTACAACTTCGAAGAAAACCAATAATATCGATTTCGGCTGGAAGCACCGCCGCGACCTCTCAGTGAACTGAGACCCTCATTCGGGTCCAGTTCACTCACAGGGTCCGGCGGTGCTTTTTTGCTTAGGTGCTCGGTACGGGTCCTGGTACTTCGGGAGGTGCATCGGCATATACGCTATTATCGATTTTTATCTAAGTTAGAAATATATCTAACATAGCGGATCAGGGAGGTAGTTGCTGCTGGATAAACAAGAGGCGTTATGGTTCCATCAAGCGATCGGCGATCCGTTGCGCATCGACATCATTCGACTGCTGCAGGAGGAGTGGCGTTCCGGAGCGGTATTGGCCCGCAAGCTCGCCGTCGCCCCGGCGACGATGTCGCATCATCTAACCAAGTTGAGGGCGATCGGGATTTTGAAGGAACAGCGTTGGGGAAGGGCCGTGTACTATCGATTGGACCGGGAGAAGTTTCTATCGACGGGGCAATTGTCTCTGAGATGGATGACGACGAGCGAGGGAGTTTCGACAGAGCTCTTCTTTAACGAAGACGGCGTGTTGCTTCATTGGCCGGCGAAGCGGGCGGAGCAGTACACGGTCATGACGGAGGTGTGCCGGCGGTTGGAGGCGGACGCGGAGTATGGGGACGATGCGATGCTTGCGTTCGCGAAGGGATTCTATGAGAGTAACCCGTGGGCGATCATAGGGGCGGGAATGCAGCATTGGATGTTCGTACGCATTGCGGGCGGGTACCTCGTGCAGCCCGAGAGTTGTTGGCGCAAGTGAATTTCGCGGCGAAATGCAGTATACTGAGGCAATAGTTTCCGATAGATCGGCGGTCGAGAAAGAGCTATGATAACGTTCGCGCAATGGACGGATTGGAACGAAAGCTATAATTGTCTTCCATACATAGAATCGTATGAATTTACGGAGGCGACCATCCGCAGCTGGGATCGGCTATGGACGGAAGCCGGGGAGGCTGCGGTCGTCTTGGAAAGCGGGAAGGCCGGCCGGTATACGTTCGTCGGCGCGGAGCCGGCGGAGTGGCTTTCCGGCGGTTTGACCGAGGCGGCGCGGCGCATGCCGGGCGACGGTCCATCCGACGGCGAGCGATGGAGCGGACCGCCGCTGCGCGTGCTGCGAGAGTGGATGTCGCGTTACGCCGCACCGCCGATTCCGCGCGCGCCGAAGTTTACCGGCGGCATCGTCGGGTACCTCGCGTACGACGCGATTCGAACGATCGAGCGTCTGCCGGAGCTTGCTGCGGCGGACTCGCCCGTTCCGGACTACTTCTTCCTTCGGTTGGAGAAGCTATGGATCGTAGATCATGAGGACCAGCGGCTCTACTGCGTCCGCTATGCCGTCAGAGCGCGGGACGAACGGTGGGACGAGGGCGTCTTGCGGGAGCGCTTCGAAGCGGCTCGCGCCGACGTCGCCGAGATGAAACGAGCATGGGACCGGTGGGCGCAAGCGGCAGCGCCGGAGCTCGATATGCCGGAGGCGATCGGTATCGACGTCGAGCGCATGCCGAAGGTCCGTCTCAGCCTGACGAAGACGGAATATATGCATGCGGTCGAGCGGATCCGCGACTATATCGCGAGCGGCGACGTGTTCCAGGTGAATATCAGCGTGCGGCAATCGAAGCCGCTGCATGCGTCGCCGGAGCGGGTATACGAGGCGCTGCGCCGTCTGAATCCTTCGCCGTATATGGCGTTCCTTCGCCTGCCGGGGGGCGAGAGAATCGTCTCCGGCTCGCCGGAGCTGCTCGTGGCGCTCGAAGGCGGCCGCCTCTCGACGCGCCCGATCGCGGGCACGCGCCCGCGGGGGCGGAACGAAGGCGAGGACGGGGCGCTCCGGGACGAGCTGCTGCTAAGCGAGAAGGAACGCGCCGAGCATATTATGCTCGTCGACCTCGAGCGCAACGACCTCGGGAAGATTTCCGCGTTCGGCACGGTCCGCGTCAAGGAGCTGATGGCGGTCGAGCAGTATTCGCACGTGATGCATATCGTCTCGGAGGTAGAAGGGGAGCTGGCCGAGGGCAAGGACGCGTTCGACTGCATCGCCGCCGTCTTCCCCGGAGGGACGATCACCGGCGCGCCCAAGATCCGGACGATGGAGATCATCGAGGAGCTCGAGCCCGTCCGACGAGGCGTCTATACCGGCGCGATCGGGTGGATTGACTATAACGGCAATATGGAATTAAATATTACTATACGAACGCTGGTCTATGCCGACGGGACGGCTTATGTGCAGTCGGGCGCCGGCATCGTCATCGATTCCGATCCGGAGAAGGAATTCGTCGAATCGTTGAACAAAGCGAAGGCGTTATGGAAAGCGGTAGAAATCAGCGAACGCGAGTGACGAGCGGAGCGGAGCAGAGGAGAGGGAGGCGTTACTATGATTTTGGTGATCGACAATTACGATTCTTTTACGTACAACCTGGTGCAATATCTCGGGGAGCTGGGCGAGGAGGTCGTCGTGAAGCGGAACGACGAGATCGATCTCGACGGCATCGCCGCGCTGAAGCCCGATCATATTTTGATTTCGCCGGGGCCGTGTACGCCGAACGAAGCGGGCGTGTCGCTCGCCGTCATCGACCGGTTCAAGGGAGAAATCCCGATCCTGGGCGTCTGCCTCGGTCATCAAGCGATCGGCCAAGCGTTCGGCGGCGATGTGATCCGCGCCGAGCGGCTGATGCACGGCAAGACGTCGCCGATCGAGCACGACGGCCGCACGATGTTCGAGGGGCTGCCGAATCCGTTCACGGCGACGCGATACCATTCGTTGATCGTGAAGCGGGAGACGCTGCCGGACGAGCTGGAAATTTCGGCGCAGACGCAAGAGGGCGAGATCATGGCGCTTCGCCATAAGCGCTATCCGATCGAAGGCGTACAATTCCACCCGGAATCGATCATTACGGAGCACGGCCTCCAGATGCTCCGCAACTTCCTCGACCGGACGCGGCGGGCGGATCGCAACGCATGAAGCTGTGGTGGAACGGAACGATAATCGATGAGACCGAAGCCGTGATCCCGATAACCGATCACGGCTTTCTCTACGGAATAGGATTGTTCGAGACGTTCCGCACGTACGGCGGCGGGAAGCCCTTCCTGCTCGAGCGGCATATCGAACGGCTCCGCGCCGGCTGCGAGGAGCTGCGGATCGCATATGCGCCGGACGCCGACGCGGTTCGAACGGCCGTGGCGGAGACGCTCCGCGCCAACGGCCTCTCCGACGGCTATGTCCGTTGGTCCGTCTCGGCGGGGGCGGCGCCGCTCGGACTGCCGAGCGCCGCCGGTTACGCGGCGCCGAACGTCGCGATTCTGACGAAGCCCCTCCCGGCGGGCGAGGCGCAGCCGAAGGAGCTGCATCTGCTGGCGCTGCCGCGCAGCGGACCGGAGGGCGGCGCCGTGCGGCGGAAATCTTTTCATTATATGAACAATATTCTTGGGAAATGGGAGCTCGCGGAACGGACGTCGTCTCCGCTGGCGGAAGGACTGTTCGCGGACGGGCAAGGCATCCTCGTGGAAGGCATTGTGAGCAACGTGTTCTGGGCGAGGGAAGGGACGCTCTTCACGCCGTCGATCGCTACCGGCTGCTTGCCGGGCATTACGCGCGACGTCGTCGTCGAGCTGGCGCGCGCGTCCGGCCTGTCCGTCGTCGAAGGGCGCTTCGATTGGGAGGCGATCGCTCGGGCGGACGAGGCGTTCGTCACGAATTCGGTGCAGGAGGTCGTGCCGGTCTCGGCGTTGTTCGACGCGGAAGGCATCGAGCGGAGACGCTGGACCGCTTGGCTGATCGCCGATCGGCTTCGGGAGGCGTACCGTGGACGGGCGTCGGAGGAAGGGGCGAGAGAAGCATGACGATTCACAAGGACTTGGGCAAGCGCACGCTGATCATGGGCATCCTGAACGTAACGCCGGACTCGTTCTCCGACGGCGGGAAATACATGACGGTCGAGCGGGCGCTGAAGCATGCGCGGCTGCTCGTCGCCGAGGGTGCCGACATCCTCGACGTCGGGGGCGAATCGACGCGTCCCGGATATGTGGAGATTTCCGTCGAAGAGGAGATCGCCCGCGTCGTGCCGGTGCTGAAGGCGCTTCGCGCGAACGGCATCGACGTGCCGATCTCCATTGACACGTACAAGGCAGACGTTGCGGAAGCCGCGCTCGAGGCGGGGGCGACGATCGTCAACGACGTGTGGGGCGGCAAGCGGGAACCGAGAATCCTAGAAGTCGCGGCGAAGCGCAACGCGCCGATCATTCTGACGCATAACCGCGATAATATGAACTACAGCTATAACTTTATCGACGACGTGTATACGGACTTAAACGAGTGCGTATGGGTCGCGAAGGCGGCGGGCATTCCGAACGAGCATATCGTGGTCGATCCCGGCATCGGCTTCGCGAAAAACCGGCGCCATAACCTAGAGCTGTTGAACCAGCTCGGCGTGGTCGCTGCGCTCGGCTATCCGGTCTTGCTCGGCACGTCTCGCAAGCGGTTCATTCGCGACATTCTCGAAGCGGGTCCGGAGGACGTCGTGGAAGGGACGATCGCGACGACGGTTCTCGGCATCCAGATGGGCGTCTCGATCGTGCGGGTGCACGACGTGCGCGCGAACGCGAAGGCGGCCCGCATGGCGGATGCGATCGTACGCGGCGAATAGCGCCCCGCCCGCATATAAGGAGGAAGCAACATGGACACGATGAAGCTGGAACGCATTCAGCTGTACGGCAGACACGGCGTATTCGCGGAGGAAAATCGACTGGGACAACGGTTCTACGTCAGCTTGGAGCTGAAGCTCGACCTATCGCAAGCCGGGCGTACCGACGATCTGGAACATACGGTGAACTATGCGGAGCTGTACGAGCTCGTAAAGGGCGTCGTAGAAGGCGAAACGTTCAAATTAATAGAAGCGCTGGCAGAGACGCTCGCTACCCGCATTCTTGACGCATATGCTAAAATACATGAGGTGACGGTCCGCGTCTTGAAGCCGCACCCGCCGTTCGACATCGTCTTCGACGGCGTGACGGTCGAGCTGACGCGCCGCCGGAAGGAAGCCGTATGAGCGTCGCGTATTTGGGAATGGGCTCGAACATCGGAGACCGAGCCGGTCTGCTGCTGCAAGCGGTCGAGCGGCTGAACGGCAGCCCTTCGGTGCGGGTGACCGCCGTGTCGCCGCTGTACGAGACCGATCCCGTCGGGTATGAGGATCAGCCGCCTTTCCTCAATATGGCCTGTCGGATCGAAACCTCGCTCTCGCCGGAGCAGCTGCTCGAGACGACGCTCGGCATCGAGCGAGAGCTGGGGCGGGAACGCGTCGTTCGCTGGGGGCCGCGGACGATCGACATCGATGTGTTGTTGTACGAAGATACGGAGTTGAACACCGAAGCGTTGACCGTCCCGCATCCGAGACTGATGGAGCGGGCGTTCGTCTTGGTGCCGCTTCTGGATATACTGGAGATTAATGAGCGCGATTGGCTGCCGGGGCCCGTCTCGGAGCCGGTCGGCGCTGCGGGAGTGAGAAGATGGACCAGCAACAATTGGCCGGCAGAATTCGGGCGTTCCGAAAGCTGAAGGGCTTCACCCAGAACGAATTGTCGGAGAAGCTCGGCGTCTCGGTCGCGGTGCTCGGCGCCGTGGAGCGGGGGACGCGCAAGGCCGAACCCCGGCTCGTGCGCGAGATCGCCGAAGCGCTCGACATCGATACAGAAGAATTGAACGGAACGGGAGGGAACTGACAAGTGGCGAATACCTTGAAAATCGGTAACGTCGAAACGAAAAACAATGTCGTGCTCGCGCCGATGGCCGGCGTCTGCAATCCGGCGTTCCGCTTGATCGCGAAGGAATTCGGCACCGGGCTCGTGTGCGCCGAGATGGTGAGCGATAAGGCGATCCTGCACGGCAACGCGCGCACGATGGAGATGCTGTTCGTGGACGAGCGCGAGAAGCCGCTCAGCCTGCAAATTTTCGGCGGGGATCGGAATTCGTTAGTGGAAGCGGCGAAGCACGTCGACAAGCATACGAACGCGGACATTATCGACATTAATATGGGCTGTCCGGTGCCGAAAGTCGTCAGCTGCGACGCAGGGGCGCGCTGGCTGCTCGACCCGAACAAAATTTACGAGATGGTATCCGCCGTCGTCGACGCGGTCGAGAAGCCGGTGACGGTCAAGATGCGGATCGGTTGGGACCATGAGCATATTTATGCGGTCGAGAACGCGCAGGCGGTGGAGCGGGCCGGCGGCAAGGCGGTCGCCGTGCACGGGCGGACGCGCGAGCAGCTGTACACCGGCAAAGCCGACTGGGACATGATTCGTCAGGTGAAAGAAGCGGTGAGCATTCCCGTCATCGGGAACGGCGACGTCGCGACGCCGGAAGACGCCAAGCGGATGCTCGAGACCACGGGCTGTGACGGCGTCATGATCGGACGCGGCGCGCTCGGCAATCCGTGGATGCTGTATCGCACGGTGGAATACTTGACGAAGGGCGAGCTGCCGGCGGAGCCGGACGCGGCGGAGAAGATGCGCATCGCCATGCTGCATCTCGACCGCTTGATCGCGCTCAAGGGCGAGCACGTCGCCGTGAAGGATATGCGGAAGCACTTCGCGTGGTACCTGAAGGGGTTGCGCGGCGCGGCGGAAGTGAAAAATCGGATTATGGAAGTAACGACGAGAGACCAAGTCGTCTCGATCTTGGACCAATATGTCGCCGCGCTCGAGAACGGGACGCTGGAGGCCGGCGCAGTTTCCGTTGTTTGACATTTGCTCCCCCTTGAAATATAATCGTCAATAAATTTAAAGCCTGCTTGTGTTGATTCGGCCCCGCTGTTCATATAGTAATCACAAGTCGGAATACCGAACCAAATTTTTAGACGACGGGAGCTACTTAAAATGACGGAGAAAGAGGTCATTTTAACCCAAGAAGGGTTGAAAAAATTAGAAGAAGAGCTTGAGCACCTCAAATCGGTCAAGCGTCGCGAGGTCGCCGAACGGATTAAAGTCGCGATCGGCTACGGCGATATCAGCGAAAACTCCGAGTACGAGGACGCTAAGAACGAACAAGCCTTCATCGAGGGACGGATCATCACGCTCGAGAAGATGCTTCGGAACGCCCGGATCATCAACGACGACGAGGTCGATACGAATACGGTCAGCGTCGGGTCGGTCGTCATCTTGGAAGATCTCGAGTTTAAGGATACGGTCGAGTATTCGATCGTCGGTTCCGCGGAATCGGACCCGCTGCAGAATAAGATTTCCAACGAGAGCCCGGTAGGCAAGGCGATCCTCGGCAAAGCGAAGGGCTCGATCGTCGATGTGAACGTACCCGCCGGCGTCATTCAGTATAAAATTATCGATATTAAGAAGAAGTAATATAGCCCGACGACCTTGAGAGCTTCCATCGGAGGCTTTTTTGGTTCCTTGGGCTTGTCCTTCATTCGTGGGAGTGGTGATCAAGTGAGCGATACGGTAGAGCAACAACAAGAAACCGAAGTAAGCGAGCTGCTGCAAATTCGACGGGACAAGCTGGACGCCCTTCGGGAGCTCGGCGTCGATCCGTTCGGCAAGCGGTACGAGCGGACGCATTATGCGGGCGACTTGAATAAGGGGTACGGCGAGGCGTCGAAGGAAGAGCTCGAAGCGTCGCCGGTCGAGGTCAGTCTCGCCGGCCGCATCATGCAGAAGCGGGGCATGGGCAAAGCGTCCTTCGCGCATCTGCAGGATCTGAGCGGCAGAATTCAAATTTACGTCCGCGAGGACGAAATCGGGAACACGCTGTATCAGGCGTTCGACCTGCTCGATCTCGGCGATATCGTCGGGGTGCGCGGCGCGCTGTTCAAGACGAAGACGGGCGAGCTGTCCGTGAAGGTGAAGCAGCTGGATATATTGACGAAGTCGCTGTACCCGCTGCCGGACAAGTTCCACGGACTGACGGACGTCGAGCAGCGATACCGCCAGAGGTACGTGGATTTGATTACGAACCCGGACGTGCAGCAGACGTTCATTACGCGTTCCCGCATTATCCAAGCGATGCGCCGGTACTTCGACGGCCTCGGCTTCCTCGAGGTCGAGACGCCGACGCTGCACGCGATCGCGGGCGGCGCGGCGGCGCGGCCGTTCATTACGCATCACAACGCGCTCGACATGCAAATGTATATGCGGATCGCGATCGAGCTGCATCTGAAGCGGCTCATCGTCGGCGGTCTCGAGAAGGTGTACGAGATCGGCCGCGTATATCGGAACGAAGGCGTGTCGACGCGGCATAACCCGGAGTTTACGATGCTCGAGCTCTACGAGGCGTACGCCGACTATCAAGACATCATGCAACTCACGGAAAATGTCATCTCGCACATCGCCCGCGAGGTGCTCGGGACGACGACGGTGGAATATCAAGGCGTCGAAGTGAACCTGGCGCCGCCGTTCCGCCGCGCGCATATGGTCGACCTGATCAAAGAAGCGGTCGGCGTCGACTTCTGGGCGCAGATGAGCGACGAAGAAGCGAAGCGTCTGGCGAAGGAGCACAACGTTCCGGTCGAGCCCTCGCATACGTTCGGGCATATCGTGAACTCGTTCTACGAGAAGTTCGTGGAGGAGAAGCTCGTACAGCCGACGTTCGTGTACGGCCATCCGACGGCGATCTCGCCGCTCGCGAAGAAGAACGAGACGGATCCGCGCTTCACGGATCGGTTCGAGCTGTTCATCATCGGCCGCGAGTACGCGAACGCATTCACGGAGCTGAACGATCCGATCGATCAGCGGCAGCGGTTCGAAGCGCAGCTCGTGGAGCGGGAGCAAGGCAACGACGAAGCTCATGAGATGGATCACGACTTCGTCCGGGCGCTCGAATACGGCATGCCGCCGACGGGCGGTCTCGGCATCGGCGTCGACCGGCTCGTCATGCTGCTGACGAATGCGCCTTCCATTCGCGACGTCTTGCTGTTCCCGCATATGCGGGCGCGCGCTCTAGAGTAGATGCTTAGTCGTTCGGCCCCCGAATCGGGGGCCGAAACGATTTCCGATAACTGGATGAGAAGAAATGCTTGCATTGGCCTAGGCGGTTGTGATATATTATTGCTTGTCGCCGCGAGAACGGCGGCGCCGAAATGAAGGAGCGAAACGGCGGGAAACATTGCCGGTTGCAACGAAGTTTCGGATGTGGTACATTAGTCTTCCGGCCTTGAGCCGACAGCTTGTTCCTTGAAAACTGAACATGAGCACATATGCTTAAAGTAATAAAGCTAGCTTGTAATGAGCGCAGTTGAACTACCCATTTTGGAGAGTTTGATCCTGGCTCAGGACGAACGCTGGCGGCGTGCCTAATACATGCAAGTCGTGCGGACTTTGTCCTTCGGGGCAAGGTTAGCGGCGGACGGGTGAGTAACACGTAGGCAACCTGC
>JAPSKX010000185.1 GCA_031181325.1 Paenibacillus sp. | reverse complement strand
GCGCCCATGTTGTCGCCTTCGCTCAGCCGCAGCATCTCTTCGAGATGCCGCTCCGCTTCCGGGACGTCGTCGGCGTACCAGCTGAACTCGGCATAATTGTATTTCGCCCGCATGTAAGGACGCGTCTCGCTGAGTCCCCAGAAGTGCCCTTCGTTTTCCGCGAAGAACGCCGCTCCAAGATCCCGCTCGCCGGCCTCGACGCCTTGGCGGAAGTACGCCCGCGCTTCCTCCAGGTCCGAGCTTTCCTCGCCGAGGATGACGTACGCGTCCGCCGAGTTCGGGTACAGCGAGATCGCCTCCCGAGCGAGACGGACGCGCTCCGCAGGGCTCGAGGCGTCCGCCGCGTCGAACAGCAAGTCCTGCGCCCGCTCGCGCGCGGAGACGCCCCGAGGCGTCGGCAGCGGCTGCCCGGCCATGGCGCGATCCATGTAATCCCGAACGAACGCCTCCGCCTCTTCGATCGATTCGATCTGCCGCTCCTTCAAGAGCAGGTCGATGTTGCGGTACATCCGCTCCAGGTTCGGCGGTGAGCTGCCGCCCGTCTCGGACGGCGCGTCCAACGTCTCCGCGTAGTCTACCAGCTCCGCATACCGCTTGGAGACGGTCCCCGCAGACACCCCGTATTTGGCAGCCAGCTTGGCCTGCGTCACGTCTCGCCCCTCGTCGCCCGGGGTGAAGTATTCGAGCGCCGCGCTGAACGCGCCGAACTTCTGGAAGCTCGGCCGGGTCGTATGCGCGAAGTCATGCCAGAACCCGACCAGCGCGCGCAAGTCCTCCGGGTCGAAGGCCGCATCCGCATGCTCGACGTAATGCTGCGCCTGCAGCCGGTACGGCTCGTTCTCCCACGTCAGCTCGCGGTCGATCCAGCCGGGCAGCTTGTCCCGCGTCATCCGAGTCGACATGGACGACGCCGGCCGCTCCGGCCGATCGGGTCGCTCCTCCTGATACGTATCGATGCAGCATTTCTTGAATTTCTTCCCGCTGCCGCAGGGGCACGGGTCGTTCCTTCCGGGTAGAGCCAAGCCGTTTTCCTCCTCTATATCAAAGCCCATTTCCTTGAAAAGGCCCCATTCGCACCCGTGCTACTTTTCCGATAGGGTCATAGGCGTGTAACGAGTCCCCTTCAAATCCCAAGACGCATGGCCGATAACTACAGCGTAGGGCATTTTCGGTCGAATGGCTCTCATGGATCATGTTCTGCTTTATTGTACCAAAATCCCGACCCCCTGAAACCATTCCTCGCATCCGAAAGGTATGTGCATCAAGACAAGACTACATAAACAATTGGAGGATGGGTTCTATGAAACAAATGACAGGTTTAAAGAAGATGACGCTGCTCGCGCTTGCGGCGGTTGTGGCGAGTATGAGCATCGGCTCCGCGGTCGTCGGCGCGGCGGAGGGCAACAAGGGCAAAGGCGCAGAGAAAAAAGCCGAGGCGAGCGCGCAAGCGGAGACGAGCGTAACGGCGGACGTGTACGACGACAGCGACGGCAATGACGGCAATGACGGCAATAACGGCAATAACGGCAATAACGGGAGCAACGGCAACCATGGCAAGGGCAACACCCACGGCCTGGAAAACGCGCTCGAAAATCTGGAAGGCAAGCCTTCCGCGCAAGTGATCCTAGACATCCTCGCGGACCGGACGGTCGACGCGGCGGCGCTCGCGCTGGAGCTGGAAGCCGACGGCGAGATCGAAGCGGCGGTCGTGGCGCAGCAGGAGGCTGCGTTGCAAAACCCGCTCGACGCGAAGCTTGTGAAGAAGCTCGCGAAGCTGCTCGACAAGGCGGGCGAGAAGGGGATGAAGGCGTTCGTCAATGGCAAGCAGCCCGAATTCGATGTGAAGCCGTTCGCGAAGAACGGACGTACGCTGGTGCCGTTCCGCGCGATCGCGGCATCGCTGAAGGCGGAGGTGTCGTTCGACGACGCGACGCGGACGGTGACGGTCGTGCGCGGCGACGTGAAGGTGGAGCTGACCCTCGGCAGCGATACGGCGTACGTGAACGGGGTCGCGGCGAAGCTCGACGTCGCGGCGGAATCGGTAGACGGTCGCACGGTCATTCCGCTGCGTTTTCTGGCCGAGGCGTTCGACGCGACGGTGGACTTCGACGAAGAGACGCAGAGCGTCATCATCACGGAGACGACGGCGACCGTCCTGTAATGCAATCGCCGCATCCGACGAACGATGTCGGAATCATAGTGTCCATGATTTACGGCGCCCCCTGACTAGGCGGCGCTTTTTCATTTTCTTCATCGTTCGAAGAAATAGATTTAACCCCATTCTAACGATTGCATGATATACTACTTTGGTATCAGATCGTTGGGCCCGCCGGGTCGGAAGAGGGGAATGTATGAGGGGAACCGTATGTTCGAGGAGTATATGTAAATTGCTTGCCGCCATTCTTTTCATAAGCGTATGGGCTGTGCCGGCGATGCCGAAGTCCGCTTCCGCCGATACGCCGGTCTGGTGGGACGAGTCGAAACAGCTATCGGTAACGGTAGAGGGGAACCACTCCCTGAAACTCCGCTGGAGCGGGCTGAACACGACTGTCGCGGAGGCGGTCTACTACACGATCTACGAAAATGATACATTGGTCGGACAAACGGAATCGGGGGCCGCCATTGAGTATACCCTTCCATATCCTTCCGATGCCGGAATGATGGAATACCGCGTCGAGGCGGTCGGCTCGGACGGAGCGGAGTCGACGAACGGACCTGCCGAAACCGCGGACATGTCGCCGTTCCCGCATTTTACTGCAGCGCTGGAAACGATCGTTCGCAATATGATAGAGCTAGAAGAGGGCGATGCCTTGACCTTCGCGCATGTCGCCTCGCTGACCTATGTAAACCTCCAAGACCGAAATCTAAGCACGGCCGATCTGCTAGGTCTCGAATATGCGATCAATATGGATGCTTTGTTGATCGGCGGCAATCCGGACATTCTGGATCTTCCCGACTTGACCGGTCTGTCGAGACTCCAAAACTTCTCTGCGTACGGCACAGGCATTGCGGAAGCCGCGTTGGATAAACTGCCGTCCTCGTTGACGACGCTTAACATCGGTAGAACCGCGATACGGAATATGTCGGACGTCGCGGCAACGGTCATCCGGACGAACGTCGGCTCCCTCACCATCGACGGCTTGGACGTCGACGACGCGGAATTCGCGGCGATGTTCACCGCGATCGCCGCCGACAGAACGTCCCTCGGCAGCATTCAAATGACCGACAACCGCATCTCGGATATATCCGTGTTGGAGCCGTTCATTAACTTGTACTCGATAACTGCCTCTCAAAATCAGATCGAGTCGATCGATGTGCTGAGCCATCTGCCGAATCTTATCGATGTGAGGCTCGATCGGAATCAAATCCAAGACATCAGCGTTCTTCTTGACTTGCCTCAATTACATACGATACATATCCAGGAGAATCCACGGTTAGATATGTGGCACGAATCGGAAGATGTAGCGGTTATTCTACAGTTGAACCCGAGTTTCAGCTTTCAGCACGATCCGATCGTCTATCCCGACACCTCGGCTCCGACATGGATTACCGCCGACCTCTACAACACGGGGCTGACATCGACCGGCGTGTACCTGAATTGGAGCGCCGCCGCCGATCCGAGCGGGATCAGCTACTACCGGATTTACATGAACGGCAGCCAGGTCGGGGAAGTCGACGGGAATACGACGGCTCACTGGGTGAGCGGAATCGATAGCCGAACGACTTATGAGTTTAAAGTGGAAGCGGGCGACGCGCAGGGCAACTGGAGCGAAAACGGCCCGACATGGACGTTGACGCCGGACACGACGCCTCCGGACTGGATGGGCGCACCGCCGGGGATGACGGCGACGGCGGTCGATCCCGCGACCGTGCGTTTGACGTGGTACGGCTCGCCGTGGGACGATCGCGTAGACGTCTCGGGGTATGAAATCTTTATGAACGACGTCTCCATCGCTGTCGTCGATCTGGATACAAGCGAATATTCGGTCTCCGACCTGGATGTGGAAAATCAAACCTACCGTTTCGCCTTGAAGGCGTTGGACGCCGCCGGCAACCGAAGCGTGAACGGCCCGACAACGTCTGTCGCGCCTGATCGAGAAGGGCCTACTTGGTGGTGGAACGCCAGCATGGAGTATTCGTATCCCGGCGCAGCGTCCATTCGATTGACCTGGTACGGCGCAGAAGATCCGTCGGGGATTGCGAACTACAAAATCTTTCGCGACGGCGTAGAATACGGAACGGTGGGCAACGTAACCGAATACGTCGTGGAAGGCATCAATACCGCCTACGCGTATACCTTTAAGGTGGAGGCGCAGGACGGGAAAGGCAATTGGAGCGGGACGGGACCGAGCGTCGCGACGACGCCGGATCTCGCTCCCCCGACTTGGCTCTCTTACGAGCGCTTGCAGGCCAAGGAAGTGACCGATTCGGGGATGAAGCTCGAATGGCCTGCAGCTTACGATGCCGCCAGCGGCGTGGCGGAATACCGCGTGTACCGGGACGGGACGCCGATCGCGACGCTGCCAAGCCAATTCACGTCATACGTCGTCGAAGATTTAGCGACGGACGGGAAATACGTATTCGAAGTCGAAGCGATCGACGTTCTCGGCAACGGGGTTCCGCGGGAGCAGCGGCTGAAGGGGACGTTCATCGCCCGAACGCCGATCGCCGTTACGATCCCGGACCCGGTATTGGAAGAACAACTCCGGTACGCGCTCGGGCTCTCGGCCGGGGGTCCGATCACGGATGCCGATCTTCGGAATATTCGGTCGCTGCATCTATCCTATTCCGGCATTACGAATCTGGAAGGGATTCAACACGCGATAAACCTGAAAGAGGTAGACCTGTCGAACACCTCGATTCCGGATCGAACGCCGCTCCAGGCGCTCGAGAATCTCGAAAGATTGACTTATCGGTATAGCGATCTGACGAGCATTGCATGGATGTCCGGATTCGTACATCTGAAGGCGTTGGATCTGCAAGGAAATCGAATTCAAGATATTTCCGCCTTGTCGGGGATGACGAACCTGACGAATCTGGTGCTCTGGGACAACGAGATCGTCGACATCGCTCCATTGGCTTCCATGAAGAAGCTGAACAGCCTGGATTTGGACGGGAATCGGGTCCAAGACATATCGGTGCTGCAGACATTGTACGAGAACGGCGCATTCGCCGGCGAGGGTTCCATTTATCTCAGCGGAAATCCGCTGGATCTATCCCCCGGCTCGGAGGCCCGCACGGTAATAGAGTACCTGAAGAGCAAGGAAGTTCAGGTTTCGCATGACGACTTTCCTCCCGGGCCGATGGACGCGGAGCTGCACCTAGACGTGAGCAAGGGGATCGCAATGGACGGGGAAACCGTCGTAGTGACGATTTCCAAGCGCTCCGATCAGGACATGACAGCGTTCGAGTTTCCGATCTTGTTCGATTTCCGGGACTGGGTTCCGATCGGGTATGCGGTGTCGCCGGATATTGCCGGCGAGATGGCCGTCGATGCGTGGCTTGGATTCCCGGCCGCGATCTTCGAAGGGACGTTAAGAGAAGGCGGCGCACCGATCGAAGGTGCGGCGGAACTGGTGAAGGTTTATTTCCGCGCCGGCGCTTCCGGCGAAGGGGATGGGGAGTGGGAACCGCCATATGAAGGACTCGGACTCCCTGGCGGTCAGAGGGAAGGACTCGAGGGATTCCCTGGGGGTTCCGAGGAATACCCGTTGGACGAGTTCAGCTTCGGGTTGACGGGCGGGTCGGTAACCGACAGCGAGGGAATCGTTCATTACAACGGAATGCCAGTTGCCGCATTCGTACCCGCGGCGAATCCCGACGCGGATCGGAACGGCGACGTAAACGAGGATGACGTGCAAGCGATCGCCGCCTTGTTCGGGAAGCGGGAAGAAGAGGTCGAACCATCGGCGTTCGTCGACTACGATATGAACCGGAACGGGATCATCGATATGAACGACATCACGTTCGTGTATATGCGTTGGAAGCAGGAAGGCGCCGATCCGGACGCTCCTCCGCCCGACTTGCGCGATTTTGAATTCATGGAGGTGCCGGGATGAGGGGCGGCATGTTTAGGAAGGCGTGCTTCCCGATCGCGATCGGGATCGCGATTCCGTTCCTCTTCGGATTCGGGGGCGCGGCGAACGCTGCCGCCTTCACGCCCGAAGCGGAAATGGAGCTTCATACGTCGCGTTCGGTAGCGAACATCGGGCAGACGGTGCAACTCGCGGTCGAGATGACGGGCGCGGCGGATGCGGCAGGCGTCGCGTTCGAGCTTCGCTTCGACCCGCATCTCGTGAAGCTTGCGACGGACGGTTCCGGCCGAGACCGGATCGCCATCGGCGCGGACTTCGCGGAATACGGAGGCAGAACGGTAGATCGGTCGGACGGTACCATTACGCTGCCGTTACTGGTCCAAGAGCCCGCCGACGGCTCGGCCGGGACGCGGAATGTCGCGACGATAACCTTCGAAGTGAAAGAGGAAGGAGCGGCCGCCTTCGTATTGGTGCACGCGCAGATCTCAAGCCGCGCCAGCAAGACGATCGCCGCGAACGTCGAAGGGCGGATCAACGTCATCGGAACGCAGGATATTATCCTGCCTCCGATCGGGGAAGCGGGCGGATTCGATATTCGGAACGTCGCGGTACTCGCCCGGAAGATCGTGGAGTCGAACTGGGATCTTAATGGCGACGACGTTACGGATCAACGGGACATCGCCCTGATCTTAAAGCAAATCGAGCCGGTGGCGTTATCCGAAAGCGATTAAATGCAGGGGACTGTCTCGAAGTAGCTCTCGCTACTTGGGCAGTCCCTTTTGTATGGAATCGAAAAGCGTCACTTTCTGTAGAAATTTTTCGCAATTTGCTCAATTACTATTGTCACAAACTGGTGATTCTACTATAATAGGACACACGACCCACTAGAGTTGACACGCGCCAACTATTGTTGACAGAAGGGGGGTAAGTAATGTATGGAGATGACCGAGTCGCTAACGAAGCAATTAAACATGGTGTTCGGAAGGCTGAGCGAAGAGCTCGCGAACCTCTCGTCCGGAATCGTATTCGTTCAAATTCGCAATAACGAGATCGGGAAGTTCGGCATCCGTCACGACCCGTTCGAGACGAGCAAGACTCGACCGTTCCAAGGGACGAGCGGGATGACCGAGGCGCAACGCAACGATTTTCGCAGAATGGCGATCCAGGCATTAAGCCATAAGGTCGGATGGACGCACGGCGAGATCCAATTCGAGTTCGCCGTCCGACAAGGAAAGCTGCGGCTCAGCATCACGTTCGAATCGAATTACAACATGTCCAATTTGTTGCCGAAGTTCGATCTTGGCGGCGGCTGGGCGAACAAGGGCGAGATGGAAGGCGCATAGCCGTCCGCTTGAACGCTATGATTTTCCATATGTATCCGATTTGTCGATTCAAGGCAAACCCGTCGAAAGCCGGGGACGCAAAGCTACAGGGGCTACGCTTGTAACGAGCACGCCAGCCAGCTGCCGCAATCCGGGCCTGACCTCGTGACGGACGAAGCACGTACCGGCTCACTTGCAGCATGCAGCTGTGGAGTGGGCTTTTTCTGTTTGTTTCGCGTGTGTTTTCTATTCGTAAGCTAGGAGGGGGCATTGCATGATGGCGAAGATGTTGTGTGTCCTGCTGTTGACGACGATGGTCGTGCATTACGGGCAGCCGGCGGAGCTTGCGAGCGCCGCGGAGCGCGTGGAATGGCTGAAGAGCGACGCGAATCCGACTTCGTCCCAAAGCGAGAACGCGAAGGAGCGGAATCGCGGGGACAACGGGATCGGGAAGGGGATCTTGGAGCGGAGCTTCCGGCTCCGGTCGCGGCTGAACACGCACTTATTGATGTTGAAATTTAGAAGATAGGGTGCTGAGCGGCGACGCGCGCCCTCGTCCGTCCTTCGGGACAGGCGGGGGCGCGCTTTTTTGCGAATCAAGGAGGTCCGGGATGAAAGATGAGTTCGAACGAGCGCACGAGCATTGGTTGAAGGGACATGCGTCGCGTCGCGTCGGCGAACGGCAGGCTAGGTTGGAACGGAAGCGTTATGCGGAAACCTTGTTCCTGCGCAAGGTATGGTGGCCGATCTTTCGCGGCTTCGACGGGTTGCACCCGGAATACGAAGTGTTGGATTGGCGGGGGAGGCCGTATTATGCCGACTTCGTATGGCTGCCGGAGTCGGCGCGGCTCGCGTTCGAGGTGAAGGGCTATGGCCCGCATGTCGCCGAGATGGACAGGAAGGGGTACTGCGAAGAGCTGAATCGCGAGACGTTCCTGCAAGGACTTGGGTACCGCGTGATCTCGATTCCGCATGATGACGTGGGAAGCCGTCCGGACGTATTGCAATCGCTGGTGAGAATGGTGATGAGTCGGTATCAAGCTGCTCCCGAGCCGACGACGCGAAAGTCGCTTCAGGAGAAGGAATTGTTGATGTTAGCTTGCAAAGCCGGAGGGCCGCTGAAAGCCGTGGATGCAGCAAGACACCTAGGGGTCAGTCACCGGACGGCGGTGCGGTATTTACAGCGGTTGTGCGCCGACGGAATGATGGAGCCGTTACGCACAGGAGCTCTCGGTCGGCGGATCACGGAATACCGGGTGACGGGGAAAGGCGCGAATCCCTTGGAGGCATGGGGATGAGAGGGATGTATATGAGCAAAAGTGCAGATATGAAATGTGCCGAATAGCGCGTATGTCGCTGTTATCCGCATTTCTTCATATATTTTTCCGTTCGGCCCTGCCGTGGGAGGGAGAATATATGAAATAATGCCGATAGTGCCGGAATTAGGCTGTATTTGAGCTCGAATAACGTACATGTTGCGCAAATCATTGCTGGATCGGCACTAGGTCGGCTGCGTCGGCGCTCCGAGCGGGGACGGGGAGCTCCCGGTCCGCCGGGAGGAGGAGGCAGTCCCCCCCCCCGCCCGCGAGTTCCATCGAATGCTCGTCATGCTAGTCTGCATAAATGGCCAACCCCCCTCATAGACATGTTATCGAGTACCATTGTTCTAGCGTGCGACGGG
>JAPSKX010000026.1 GCA_031181325.1 Paenibacillus sp. | reverse complement strand
CAACGGTAGACTTTATTGTGGAGGTACACACAGCATGCAGACAGGTACAGTGAAATGGTTTAACGCGGAAAAAGGGTATGGCTTCATCGAGGTCGAAGGGGGAGACGACGTCTTCGTTCATTTCAGCGCCATCCAAGGCGAGGGATTCAAGACGTTGGACGAAGGTCAACGCGTGGAATTCAACGTGGTTCAAGGCAACCGCGGTCCGCAAGCGGAGAACGTCGTAAAATTGTAAATCGCCGCCGAACCCTCACACCGCTCCCGACAATGCCTCGGGGGCGGTTTTTATATTTGTAAAGGCACAATCGCGCGCGTGTAATGTAAGGTTCGCGGGATGGACATCGATTCCGAGGCGGACCTATAATCGAACCAAACAATTGGTCCGATTTAACAAAGACGTTCGAATTTCGCGCGAGGGGGCTTTCCCTTGGTTCTATATCGCAATCGAAAGCTTTGGCTGACCGCGTTCGCCGGATATATGGCGCTGCTGTTCCTCGCGGGGGAACACGGCGTCGGGCTTCCGAATCTGATGCTGGCGCTGCTATTGGTCGTTCCCGGCTTCGCATGGGGGGTCTTGCGTTGTGTAGCAAGGCAGAGTCGGGGCAGCTATAGGACGTTCTGGCATTTGATTTCGACAGGGTGCTTATTCTATTTCCTCGCTCAATTCATATGGAATTATTACGCATGGACAGGGGGCGAGCCGCCCGTGCCGAGCGTCGCCGACGTGTTGTGGAACGGGCAGACCCTGCTGTTCATCGCGGCGATCTGTTATTTGATGGCGAAGGAGCGCAGCGTCTTCCAAGGCGTGAAGGTGGCGATCGACGCGTTCCTCATTCTGCTCGTCGTCGGCGCCGCGATGTGGGAATTTTACATGGAGCCGCATATGGACATGCTGCTTGAGAAGCAGGATTGGGTCGCGCTTGCGTCGGTCGCCATCTATCCGGTGTCCGATTCGGTCATCGTCTTCTGTTTGCTGTTCATCGGATACGCCTATCGCGGATTGTTCGCGCCGAAGGTGCAAGGGTTCTTTACGGCGGGACTGCTGCTCTTCGTCCTGGGCGATATCATGTATATGAACGACTACACCGTCGGAACCGACACCGGAAGCTGGATGGATTTAGCGTACGCGTTCGCGTTGTTCGCCATCGCCGCCGGAGGCATCTATTCGCTAGGAGGCAAGGAACATCGCGTTCGGGAACGGACGAGGAACGGCTGGGGAGAGAGCTTGCGCTATTTGCTGCCGTACGGCGTCGCCTCGATACTTCTCGTGCTCCCGCTGCTGCGGCACGATCACGAGGATCGATTCGAGGTCCATGTCGCGAACGGCATCATCGTCGGTTTGATCATGCTTCGGCAAGCGTTCGTCATGATCGAGAATCGATCGCTGCTATGGGGCACCAGCCGTCTGTTGAACGAGACGAGCTATCTCGCGAATCACGATACGGTTACGGGCTTGCCGAACCGGATGCACTTCGAGCGAAAGCTCGCCGAAGCGCTGACGAAGCGCGAACCGGAGGACGGGGAGCGCATCGCGCTGCTTTTTCTCGACCTCGATCGGTTTAAGTACATTAACGACAGTTACGGCCACGACATCGGGGACGACTTGCTTCGGGAAATCGCCGCACGGCTGCAGATCGAAGCAGCCGAGGGAGGGCACCTCGTCTCCCGCAGAGGCGGTGACGAGTTTACGGTGCTGCTCCGAGGCGTGCGCGTCGACAAGGAGATCGGCGAATGGGTGGAACGGTTCATGCGCCGCGTGACGCAGCCGATCGTGCTGGACGGCGGCGAGCTGCTTACCGGCGCAAGCATCGGCATCGCCGTCTTTCCGCAGGACGCCCGGACGGCCGCCGACCTGCTCCGGAACGCAGACGCCGCGATGTACAAGGCTAAGGCGATGGGCGGAGGACGACATTGCTTCTTCACAGAGGACCTGGACCGCAGCTTCACGCGGACGGCGACGCTGGAGCATTCCCTCCGAAGGGCGCTCGAGCGCGGCGAGTTCGTGCTGCACTACCAACCGATGTACGAAGCGGCCAGCGGCCGGCTGGTCGGGACGGAAGCGCTGCTCCGATGGCAGCGCAAGGGTACGCTCGTCTCCCCGGCGGAGTTCATCCCGCTCGCCGAGGAGACGGGGCTGATCGTTCCCGTCGGCGAATGGGCGCTTCGCGAAGCGTGCCGGTATGCGAAGCGATGGCTGGAAGCGTTCCCGGAACCGTTCGAGATCTCGGTGAACGTGTCCCCCATTCAATTCAGACAGCCGAACTTCGAAGACCGGGTGCTCGGCATCTTGCGGGAGACGGGATTGCCGCCGGAGGCGCTCGTGTTGGAAATTACGGAGAGCATCATGAGGGACGACGAGGCGATTCGAAAGCTCGAGTGTTTCAAGGCGCACGGCGTCAACATTTCGTTGGACGACTTCGGCACCGGCTATTCCTCGCTGAGCGACCTGCACCAATTGCCCATCGACGCGCTGAAGATCGCGCAGAATTTCACGAAGGACGTGCTGAACAACGAGAAGCAGGGGCGCATCGTGAAAGCGATCGTCGCGCTCGCGAAAAGCTTGGACTTGCTCGTCGTCGCCGAGGGCGTCGAAACCGAGGAACAATTCTTGTTCATGTACCGTCTCGGCTGCGACGTCATTCAAGGCTACTATTTCTCTAAGCCGCTGCCCGAGGCGGAGCTGTGGGCGAAGGCGGGCCGCCCGGCCTCCTGAACGGCCGCGCGCCGGCGGCGACTGGATCATGAACACGGCAGCGAAAGCGGTCGGATGAGGGAACCCTCGTCCGGCCGCTTTTTCCGTACAGTTCCCATGCCCCGGCGCGGGCCGCGCCCCGAGTTTATGCGAAAGCCGCGCATGCAACCCGGAAAACCGCGGCATATTACCAGAGAGACGATCGAATCGCTTAAGGAGGAGACATGCCATGATCGGGCGCAAGCTCGGCGCCGTCCTGACGCTGCTGGCGTTGCTGACGGCCGCGGGTCCCGCCCCGAGCGAGGACGCGGCGGCCGCGGCTGCGGCGGGGACGGATACGCCGTATCATTTCGGGTTTAAGAAAAGCAAGAACGGGGAGCCGGCGTCCATCGCCCAAGAGCCGTTCCTGTCTTTAATCGAGAAGCACGGGGCGCTCTTCACGGGCGACGCGACGCGCAAGACGCTGTATTTGACGTTCGACAACGGGTACGAAAACGGGTTCACCGCCAAAATCTTGGACGTGCTCAAGGAGAAAAAGGTGCCGGCCATCTTCTTCGTCACGGGCCAATACATCAAGGAGCAGCCGGAGCTGCTGCGCCGCATGGCGGACGAAGGGCACTTGATCGGCAACCATTCGTGGAGCCATCCGGACCTGACGACGGTGTCGGACGCGGACCTCGAGCGGGAGCTGGAGCGCGTGAAGGCGGGCGTCGCCGCGGCGACGAAGCAGAAGGAGATGACCTACCTCCGCCCGCCGCGCGGCATCTTCAGCGATCGAACGCTGGCCGTAAGCAAGCGTCTCGGTTACGTCAACGTGTTCTGGTCGGCGGCGTACGTCGATTGGGACACGAAGCGCCAAAAGGGGTCGGACTACGCGTTCCGGCAGGTGACGGCGCAGCTGCATCCCGGAGCGATCCTGCTGCTGCATTCCGTCTCCAAGGACAATGCGGACGCCATGGCGCGAATTATCGATTACGCTAGATCGCAGGGCTACGAGTTCAAGAGCTTGGATTCGCTCTTCCTCCCGACGCCCTAGCCGAGCCTGATTCTCAGCCTTCCCGAACCATCGGGAAGGCTGATTTTCGTCTGCGGCGCGACGGTTTCGGGTAGAGCGGGCCGCTCATTCCTGATAGAATGGAAATCATAGAGTCGTATATTGGGAAAAGCGGGTCGTCCGATGCGTCGAAACAAGATTTGGATCTTATCGGCTTTTGCGGTGCTTATGATGATTCGGGGGTATACCCTGTTCGTCGCCGAAGCCCCGTCGCCGCAAGCGGTCGCGGGCGTCTTGGACTTGCGGGAATGGAATTTGGCCGAGCGGGGGACGGTCCGGCTGGAGGGGGAATGGCTGTTTACTCCGTCCGCGTTCATAGATCCCGCGGCGGAAGACGACGCGGTCCTCCGCCCGGTTCCCGTGCAGGTCCCGGGCAAGTGGGACGGCGCGTTGACGGCGGAGGGGGGCACGACGTTCGGCTACGGCACGTATCGGCTGCGAATTCTCTTGTCCGAGGCGGATCGAGACCGCCTCGCGCTTGCGGTGCGCTCCTCTAATATCCGTTCGGCGCACGCGTTGTTCGTCTCCGGCGAGCGCGTCGGCGGCAGCGGCGAGCCCGGCGTCGATAAGGCGTCCACGTCCCCGCAGAATACGCCGTACGTCGCCGAAGTCGCCGTGCGAGGCGATGCGCTGACGCTGATCGTGCATACGTCCAACTTCCACTACGGCAATCAAGGCGGCATCTTCGATACGTTCCATCTCGGCACCATGCAGAACATCGTGCAAGAGGAGCAGGCGGAGAAGATGGTCGAGACGATCATCGGCGTCGTGTTCTTCGCTTTGGGTCTGCTCTTCGTTGCGATGTACGTCCTGCGCCGGCAAAACCCGGAGCTGTTCTGGTTCGGCGGCTTCTTCCTCGCGTACTTGGTGTTCGGCATGACGCACGGCGAGAAGCTGCTGTTCGTCTGGTGGCCGTCCTTGTCGTACGAATGGCAGAGCAAGCTGCAAGCGTTGTCGTCGCTGTCGATCTACTTCACGATCATGTATTTCGTCCGTTATTTGTTTCCGCGGTACACGTCCCGGTGGGTGGTCCGCGCGTCGACGGTCATCGCGGCGGCGCTGGCGCTCGTCTGCCTCTTCGGCGAAGTATCGTTTTACTCGTCCTTGGAATACGTATTGATTGGATTCGAAGGGATCTTGTCTTTGTATTTGATGGTCTGGCTGCTTGCGGGCGTCCTGAGCAGCAAGAACGATTCGGTGTACGCGCTGCTCGGCGCATTGTGCTTGTTCTACGAGCATCTCTTCGTCGGACTGACGTTCCTCGGCTTGCAGCCGTCCACCTTCTTCTTCCCGCTCGAGATGCTGGCCTTCGTCTGCGCGATGGGCGTATTGCTCGCCAAGCGCTTCTTCGATAACTTGAAGCAGGTCGAGGAAGCCTCCAAGCAGCTCGTGCGCGCCGACCGGATGAAGAGCGAGTTTCTGGCGACGACGTCCCACGAGCTGCGTACGCCGCTGCACGGCATGATCAACATGGCTCAGGTGACCCTCGAAGAAGGAGGTCTCGAACCCGCGAAGGCGGAGCGGCTCCGCTTGATCGTCTCCACCGGCCGCAATCTGTCCCATCTGCTGGAGGACATTCTCGATCTGTCGCGGCTGAACGAAGGAACGATGCAGATCAATCTGAAGCCGGTCGACCTGCGGACGGCGGTGGACGGGGTGTGGGAGCTGCTGCCGTACGTATCCGAGGATCGGTCCGTTCGGTTCGAGAACCGGATCGGCGGCGAGCTGCCGAAGGTGTACGCGGACGATCAGCGGGTGATGCAAATATTGTTCAATCTGCTGAACAACGCGATGAAGCACGCGGACGCGAAGACGATCGCCGTCGAGGCGGAGACGGTCGGTTCGTTCGTGGAGGTGTCGGTCACCGACGACGGGAAGGGGATCCCTCCGGATCGGTTGGACGACATCTTCAACGAGTTCCACCAAGGCTACGCCGACGGCGAACCGACCCCGAAGGGCGCGGGGCTGGGGCTTGCGATTACGAGAAAGCTTGTCGAGCTGCAGCGAGGCTCGATCACGGTCGAGTCGAACCCGGGGAGGCATACGGCTTTCCGGTTTACGCTGCCCGTCGCGCCGCCGTCGGCGCTCGAAGCGTCCGCCGCGGCGGCGGCAAGGCTGGAAGAACAGGCGAGGGCGACCCCTTCGGATCCGGTCGTCTCCGGTTGGAAGCCGCGTCCGGAGACGAAGGAGCGGCCGCCCGCGATGGAAGGGTCGTACCGCACGGAGGTGCGGGACGCCCCTCGCATCCTGCTCGTCGAGGACGACCCGGTGAGCCTGAAGGTCGTGTACGAGCTTCTCACGAGCGAGAAGTACAGCGTGGATGCGGTGTCGGACGGCACGCAAGCGATGCGCGCGCTCACGGGCTCGCCGCGATGGGACGCCGTCGTGCTCGACGTCTCGCTGCCCGGCAAGACGGGCTACGAGCTGTGTCGGTTCATCCGCAGCCGCTTCTCGTTCCACGAGCTGCCGGTGCTGTTCCTGACGGCGCGCAGCCAGCCCGCCGACCTGATGGCGGGCTTCGACGCCGGCGCCAACGACTACGTGCTGAAGCCGGTCGATTCGAGCGAGCTGAAGGCGCGGGTGAGGACGCTGCTGCAGCTGAAGCAGTCGGTGCGAGAGAAGCTGCATATGGAGATGGCGCTCATTCAAGCGCAGATCAAACCGCACTTCTTGTTCAACGCGCTCAATACGATCGCAAGCCTCAGCGAGACGGACCCCGATCGGATGCGCGAGGTGCTTACCGACTTCGGCTTATACCTGAAGAACAGCTTCGATCTGCGCAACCTGAACGACGTCGTCCCGTTTTCGATGGAATGGACGCTGGTTGAATCGTATCTGTCCGTGGAACGGGCGCGCTTCGGGGAACGGATGCGCATCGTCCATGAGGTGCCGGAATTCGCGTCGTTCCAGCTGCCCCCGCTGTCGATCCAGCCGATCGTCGAGAACGCGCTGCGTCACGGCGTCTTGAAGCGGCCCGAAGGCGGCGAGGTTCGCATCGTCGTCCGGCCGGAGGAGCACCGCGTCGTCGTCGCCGTATCGGATAGCGGAGTCGGCTTCGCGGAAGGGACGGCCGAGCGCATCTTATCGGGACGGCACGACGGGGGGATCGGCCTCACGAACATCCACCGTCGATTGATGCACGTCTACGGAAGCGGCCTAACCATCGAGTCGTCGCCGGATCGGGGATCGACCGTGCGCTTCGAAATACCGACTGGACCGAAGGAGGGGATCGGGCTTGAATCTAAGAGCGATCATTCTGGATGACGAACCGTTGTCGCTGACCGGCATGGAACGACTGCTGCGTCGGCAAGGCGTCGATGTGCGCGGCGCGTTCTCGGATCCGCAAGAAGCGCTGCTCCGAGCGGAAGAGCTCGCCCCCGACGTCGCCTTCGTCGACATCGAGATGCCCGGCATGAACGGCATCGCGGCGGCGGAGCGTCTGCTGGCGCGGCTGCCCGACGTGCAAATCGTATTCGTGACGGCCTACGACCAGTACGCCGTGAACGCCTTCGATCTGAACGCGACGGATTACTTGCTGAAGCCGGTACAGACGAAGCGGCTGGAGACGACGCTCGCGCGCCTCGCTTCGCGCGTAGCGAAGCCGTCCGGAGCGGATGGCCCTTCGGGGCGGCGGGGCGTATCCACCTTGTGCTGCTTCCTGCGATTAAGCGTCATGGACGGCGAAGAGCGCGCGCAAGATATTCCTTGGCGGACGTCGAAGGCGAAGGAGGTATTCGCGTATTTGCTTCATATGCGAGGCCGCGCCGTATCGAAGGACGCCTTGATCGACCTGATCTGGCCCGAGATGGACTTGGTCAAAGCGCAGACGCATCTGCATACGACCGTGTACCAGATCCGCCAGACCGTGAAGGGGCTCTCGCTTCCGGTCAAGATCAGCTTCGTCGACGGCGGGTATCGTCTGGAGATGAACGGGGTGTCGGTCGACGCCGACGTATGGGAACGGAAGCTGGCGTCCTTGATCGACAAGGCTCCGCCGCCCGGCGACGAGCTGGAGCGGTGGATGCAATTGTACCGCGGCGACTATTTCGAACAAGAAGGCTACCTGTGGGCGGAGCAAGAGCGAGAGCGGCTTCGGATGAAGTGGCTCGAGAGCGCGCTCCGATTCGCCGGCGAGCTCGGCGCGCGGGCCTGGAACAGCGTGGCGTACACCCTTCTGACGAATGTCATCGCGAGGTTTCCCTCCGTTCAGGAAAGCTACGAGCTGTTAATGCGCATGTACCATCGCCAAGGGAAAGCGCAGGAGGTGCGGCGCACGTACGCGCAGCTGCGGGAGGCGCTTCGCGAGGAGGCCGGCGAGGAGCCGGACGTTAATATCGCGGCATGGTACGACACGCATTACGGCAGAGGGTAACGAGGAAGCGGGGGACGCGTCGAAGCGTTCTCTTTTTTTTATGTTCAGTATTTGTTCAGATGGTGGTGATAGAATTGCAAGAAACCGGGAAACGAAAGCTTTGGACGAGGAGCTGAATGCGGGATGGCGACGATTATGATCGCGGACGACGCCGCTTTTTTGCGGGTGATGCTGAAGGATCTGTTGGAGCGGGAAGGGCATACGGTCGTAACGGAGGCGGCGAACGGCGTCGAAGCGGTCGACAAGTACCGCGCGTACCGTCCCGAGCTCGTCATCTTGGATTTGAACATGCCGGAGATGGGCGGCATGGAAGCGCTGGAGGAGCTGATGCGGATGGATGCGAAAGCGAACGTCGTCATGTGCTCGGCGCTCGGCCATAAGCATCATATCGTAGGCGCCGTCCGCCGCGGCGCGAAGGACTACATCTTGAAGCCCTTCCATAGCGAAAGAGTCGTAAGCGCGGTCGATCGCGTGCTGCAACCCGCCGTTCGGAAGGCGGAATGACGGATAGAAATGCAGAATCGGTTCGTGTATGATGGGTAAAAACAGGAGGAATCCGGAATGACGCTCAGAATCGGAATCGCGGGCACCGGAGGCTTCGCGAAGGTGCATGCCGAACGGCTGTCCCGCATCGAAGGCGTACGCGTCGCGGCGATCGCGGGATCGACGAAGGAGAAGGCCGACGCCTTGGCGGCCGGCTTCGACGACGCGCGGGGATACGGCGCGGCAGCGGATATGTTGGACGGGGAGCGGCTCGATGCCGTCTATTTATGCGTGCCGCCGATGGCGCACGGCGATATGGAGCGGCAGCTGATAGAACGGGGCATCCCGTTCTTGGTGGAGAAGCCGCTGGGCGTCGACGCCGCGATCCCGAAGGAGCTGCGGGATCGCGTGCAGGACAAGGGATTGATCACGTCGGTCGGGTATCATTTTCGATATCGGACGATAACGGAGCGGCTGCGCGAGCTGCTGTCGACTCGAACGGTCGGCATGGCGACGGGCGGTTGGATGGGCGGCATGCCCGGCGTGCCGTGGTGGCGCAGCATGACGAGCTCCGGCGGCCAATTCGTCGAGCAGACGACGCACTTGGTCGACCTGCTGCGATATGCGGCGGGCGAGGTGGACGAGGTGTACGCCGCGTACGGCAGCCGCGCGATGCACGAGCGTCACGAGAACGTAACGGTGCCGGACGTCGGCTCCGTCGTGCTCAAGCTGCGCAGCGGGGCGGTGGCGACGCTGTCCAACACGTGTTTGCTCCCGTGGGACGCGGGGGCGGTGCAGCTAAGCTTCTATACGCCGGAAGGTCGGATCGATTGGACGCCGTCGGGCCTCGTCGCGATCGGCGGCGGCACCCGTTCGGAGGTCACCGACAAGGTCGATCCGTATGCGCTCGAGAACGAAGCGTTCCTGCATGCCGTGCGCACGGGCGACGTCTCGCGCATCCGTTCGGATTACGCGGACGCGTACCGGACGCAGGCGGTGACCGCCGCCGCGAACGTCTCGGCCGAAACGGGCTTGCCCGTGAAGGTGCAGTATTGACGGTCGCTCGATCCCCGCTCCGCGTCGCGCGGGGCGTTTTTTTTCGAGGAGTTCCGTAATTGTAACGCGGTTCACAGCAATTTCCCGGCGAAACCTCGATAATAGGGGAAAAGAAGGCCCTACGGGCCGCGGAAGTGCGGGGATGGGAATGAGAAAGACGATCTGGGCGCTGTTGGCGCTCCTATACATGACGGCGGGGCTGTCGGCCGGACTTGCGGCCGCGAACGGCGCTGCGGAGGCGGCGTTGACGCTGCGCGAGGGCGCGCACGCCTATGCGCCGAGCATGGAACTGTATCGCGATGCCGGAGGGGACATGACGCTGGCGGACATCCGCTCGGCGCACGAGGCGGGGCGGTTCGAACGCCCCGCGGAGGGGATCCCGAACGACGGCTACGGGGCGCCGGTGCACTGGGCGACCTTCCGGATCGTCAACGACACCGATCGGCGGGAGTGGCTGCTGTCGGTCGACTATCCCCCGCTGGATCGTCTTGAGCTTTATATCGTGAACGCGGACGGCGAAGTCGTATCGGAGTTGGCTGCCGGCGATGCCTTGCCGTTCGTCGAGCGACCGATGCCGAACCGGAACTACGTGTTCCCGCTCGAGCTGCCCGAGGGGCAGACCGCTTCCGTCTACTTACGGGCCGAGACGGAAGGGGCGCTGGCGCTGCCGGTCCTTCTCTCGACGCCGGAGGGGTTCGCCGGCAAGGAACAGTCCGTCGCGCTGCTACTGGGCTGCTACTACGGCATCATGCTGATTATGATTATTTATAATAGCATCTTGGCGGTCTCGCTCCGGTCGAAAGCGTACTTGTATTACGTCCTGATCAATATCTCTACCTTGTTTCTCTACTTGACGCTCAACGGCACGGCTTATCAGTACATCTGGCCGAACGCGGAATGGTGGAACAACCGGGCGATCGTCTTCTTTATCTGCCTCAGCCATATCGCGGCGCTGCTCTTCACGCGCAACATCCTGAACATGAAGCAGGACAACCCGCGGCTGTACAAGACGTTCACGGGGTTCGTCGCGCTCGAAACGGCGAATCTCGCGGTGCTCGCGATCGATTATCCGATCGGGCTGCAGATGTCGATCTACAGCATCGTCGTCATCCAGCTGCTGATGCTCGCGGCTTGTCTCATGGGTTGGAAGAACGGGTCGCATACGGCGAAGTATTTCCTCTTCGGCTGGGGCGCGTTCATGGTGGGCGCCATGCTGTCGTCGATGTCCGACGCCGGCTGGCTGCCGATGACGTGGTGGACGATGTACGCGTCGCAAGCCGGCTCCGCCTTCCAGGCGGTCGTCCTGTCGTGGGGACTCGCCGACCACATCCAGCGGATGCGCAAGGAGAAGGACAAGGCGGTCGCGTTGATGAAGGAATCGCGCCGGCTGGCCGATACCGACGAGCTGACGGGCTTGTACAACCGCAGATACGTCAGCCATGTGTTCGAGGCGTCGACGCGGGCGAGGCCCGGTCGCGCGGTCTCGCTCATGATGATCGACGTCGACCACTTCAAGAAGGTCAACGATACGTACGGACACGAGGCCGGCGACCAGGTGCTCCGGGAGCTGGGGCGGCTGATGAAGTCCGGCTTCCCGCGGACGGACGTGCTCGGGCGGTTCGGCGGGGAGGAATTCATGGTGCTGCTGCCGGATACGACGATCGAAGGCGCGCGCATCGCCGCGGACCGGCTGATCGCCTCGGTGCGCGAGCAGCCGTTCGCGCATCCGAAGGGCCAGCCGTTGTATTGCACGGTCAGCATCGGCGTTGCGCAATGGAAGGGCGGGGACGAGACGTTCCTGCAGCTGATCCGCCGGGCGGACGAGGCGCTGTACGAAGCGAAGCGGGAAGGCCGCAACCGCGTGTCGGTGGCGGGCAAGGCGGGGTAAGAAGAGGCGGCGCTCCGGAATTTCGGGGCGCCCTTTCGCGTATAGACGGACATGCTGGATCATCTTGCGTGCTTCTGTCGGAGATAGACTAGGATCGAATCTAGGAATGAAATCAGGGGAGATGGAAATGACACCATTGCACGGGCATTACAACGGATGGGTCGTGGCGCTATCGTTCGCGATCGCGATGTTCGCATCTTACATGGCATTGAGCCTCACCTCGAAAATTATGCGAGCCTCCGGCCGCTCGCGGCTGGGTTGGATCGCCGCGGGCTCGATCGTCATGGGCTGCGGCATCTGGTCGATGCATTTCATCGGCATGATGGCGTTCCATCTGCCGATCTCCGTCGCTTACGACGTTCCGGTCACGGTGCTGTCGCTCGTCCTCGCCGTCCTCGCCTCCTTCGTCGCGTTCGCGGCGACGGCGCCGGCCGCCGTCAGCTGGCGTCGTCTCGGGATCGGGGGACTCGCGATGGGCGCGGGCATTACGGGCATGCACTACACAGGGATGGCGGCGATGCGCCTGGACGGTACGATTACGTACGACCCGGCCGTCTGGGCGCTGTCCGCCGTCATCGCGTTGATCGTCTCGTATGTCGCGCTGTTTCTGTTCATGCGCTTCCGCACGGTGACCGGCGCGACAGGGTGGCGATGGGCTTGCGCGGCCTTGATGGGCCTCGCGGTATGCGGCATGCATTACACCGGCATGGCGGCGGCGAGCTTCGTCGCGCCGCACGGCGCGGCGCACGGCGAAGGCGCGTCGAACGCCGCGTTCCTATTGGTCGGCGTCGCGCTGACGATGTCGGTCATTCTGCTCGTGTCGTGGGCGGCGGTATACTTCGACCGGCATGTGCTGGAGCGGATGGCGTACAGCGACCCGCTCACGGGTCTCGCGAATCGGCACGTGCTCGACCGCGCGTTCGAAGAGCGGCTGGCGCCGGAGGCGGGAGGGTCGCTGGCGGTAATGTTCTTGGATCTTGATCGATTCAAGACGATCAACGACACGCTCGGCCACGATATCGGCGACCAGCTGATCTTGCAGGTGAGCCGTCGGCTGCAGTCGGGACTCGTATCCGGTCAGACGGTGTACCGGCTCGGCGGCGACGAGTTTCTGCTGCTGCTGCCCGGTTGCGGCCGGGAAGAAGCCGCGGCGGTGGCGGAGCGGCTGCTGCAGGAGCTTAAGCAGCCTTACCGCATCGAAGATAACATGCTGTACGTCACGGCGAGCGTCGGGATCAGCTTGGCGCCCGACCATGCGCGCGATCGCTCCGCTCTCATGAAGGCGGCGGATACGGCGATGTACGAGGCGAAACATCAGGGGAAGAACCGATACGTCGTCTTCGACGCCGATCTCGGCGACCGGATGGAGCGGAACATGCGGCTGGAGAAGGACTTGCGCAAGGCGATGGCGCTGGAGGAGTTCTTCGTCGTCTATCAGCCGCAATGGCATGCGTCGAAGCGCCGGCCGATCGGCATGGAGGCGCTCGTGCGCTGGAAGCATCCGGAGATGGGCGTCGTCTCGCCCGTCGAATTCATTCCGCTGACGGAAGAGAGCGGCCTCATCATTCCGCTGACGCAATGGGTGCTGCGGGAAGCGTGCCGGGAAGCCGAAGGATGGCGGCGGGGCGGATGGGGCGAGGCGAGCGTCTCGGTCAATCTGTCCGTGCGCGTCTTCGAGAGCCGGCAAGTCCTCGAGATGGTGACCGGCGCACTGCAAGACGCGGGCCTCGCGCCGGAGCGGCTCGAGCTGGAAATCACGGAGTCGCTGCTGCTGTACGACGTGCGGGGGATCGTGGCGCAGCTCGAGGAGCTGCGGCGGCTCGGCGTGAAGATCGCGATGGACGACTTCGGCTCCGGCTATTCCTCCTTCGGGTCGCTGGACCGGCTGCCGATCGATACGCTTAAGATCGATCGACTGTTCATCAAGGAAAGCGACGCGTCGGCGAAACAAGCGATACTGCAGGCGATCATCACGATGGCGTCGCGGCTGCGGATCGAGATGGTGGCCGAGGGCGTCGAGACGGAGGAGCAGATGCGGCGCTTAAGCGAATCCGGCTGTCTCGTGATGCAAGGATACTACTACGGCAAGCCGATGGAACCGAACGCGCTGCGGGAATGGCTGACCGCGCGGCTCGGCGACGTCGGGTAAGGGAGCGGTCCGTCGCGGCGGGCCGCTTTTTTTTGGCTGCGCGGCGGGAAGAAGGGATCCGCGAATCTGCTCCAGGCTTGCCCTTCGTTCGGCCGAAGCGCAAGCATGATGCATACGACGGAACGAAGCTTTATACTGGGTTCGAACGAAGAAGGAGGGAAGCGTGCATGGCGACTGTATTATATATCGAGGACGACGCGGAGATCGCCGGCTGGGTGCGGGAGCATCTGGAGCGGGCCGGGCATAAGGTGCTCTGGCTGCCGTCGGGCGAAGGCGCGGCGGAGCGGGCGCGGGAGGCGGACGTCGTCGTACTGGACGTCATGCTGCCGGGGCTCGACGGCTTTACGGTCGGGCGGCGGCTGAAGGCGGAAGCGCCCGGGCGGCCCGTCCTCATGCTGTCCGCGCGCGCCGCGGTGGAGGACAAGCTGACGGGGCTGCAGTTCGCGGACGATTATTTAACGAAGCCGTTCCACCCCGAAGAGCTGACGGCACGCATCGACGTGCTGCTGCGCCGGGCGGGAGCGGGCGCGCCGGAGGAGCTCGCCGTCGGCCACTTGAAGGTGCGCCTGAAGGAGAACGTCGTCGTCGACGGGCGGACGGGCGAGGAGATCGCCCTCACCGGCAAGCAATTCCACATCTTCATGTACCTGCTGCGGCATCCGAACCAAATTCTAACGAAAGAACAAATCTATGAAGCGGTATGGGGCGAGCCGTACTTGGACGGGGATAAGACGCTGATGGTGCATATCCGTCACCTGCGCGAGAAGATCGAGCTCGACCCGGCCGCGCCGGCCGTCCTCGAGACGATCCGGGGCATCGGGTATCGGGTGAGGCTATGAGCGGGCGGAATCCGCGCATGAAGCCGAAGAAGCGGCATTCGCTGCTGTGGAAATACTTGCTGCTCATCGGGGCCGCGCTTATGCTGCTCCCGGTCGCGTTCACGACGATCACGATTCTCTTCTACGAGCCGTCGCGAGGCGTGCTGCCCGACGGAGAGGGAGGCTTCCTGTCGGCGACCGACGTGGAGCGGCTGTGGCACGAAGAGGCGGAGAGCCTCGCCGCGGCGGCGCCGACCGACATCGAAGCGCGCCTCGAACGGTGGCAATCCGATTACCCGGATTCCAGGGTCGTATGGGTGGACGAGGAAGGGCGGCGGGTCGCGCAGGCGCCGGCCGCGGCCGGCTACGCGGAGCGGTGGTCGAGAGCGGAGACGATCCGATTCATGAAGGACGGATACGACGCCGATCCGTTCACCGTCGTGGCGCAGCTCGGTCCGGAGGGCGAACGGGGCTTCCTGGCGCTCGAGGTGCCGCGCCGCGTCTTCGAGTCCGAGCCGGTCAACCGCTACGGGTTGGGCGAATACAGCGCCATCGTCGGCACGTTCCTGGTGCTGGCGCTGTTCATGGCGGTGTCGGCCATGTTCTTCTATCGCGTGCGCGGACGGCTCCTCCGCTTGCGGGACGCGATGACGTCGCCGTCTACGCCCGGCGGGCTGCCGGCGCCGGTGGAGGCGCGCTTGCCGGACGAGATCGGGCTGCTCGAGCGCGCGTTCAACGACATGCTCGCGGAGCTGACGCGAAGCCGGGAGCGGGAGCGGGAAGAGGAGGGGCTTCGGCGCGAGCTGATCGCGAGTCTGTCCCACGACCTGCGGACGCCGCTGACGGCCATCCGAGGCCATGCGTACCGGCTGGCGCAGGAGGCGACGACCGAGGCCGGCCGGGAGTCGGCGGCGCTGATCGACCGGAAGATCGGGCAGATGGACCGCTTAATCGACAATCTCTTATCCTACACGCTGCTCTCCGCCGGGAAATACCCGTTCCATCCGAAGCGCACCGACGTGACGCGTCTCGTGCGCACCGCTTGCGCGGGCTGGTACGGGGCGTTCGAGCGCGAAGGGTTCGATATCGACGTCGAGCTGCCGGACGAAGCCGTCCTGTGGGTCGTCGACCCCGGCTGGCTGGAGCGGGTGCTGGACAATCTGTTCCAGAACGTACTGCGACACGCGAAGCGGGGCCGGTACGTCGGCGTGCGTCTCGAGATCGACCCGTCGAACGGGGAAGCCCGCATCCATGTCGCCGACCGCGGCGAGGGCATGGCGAGCGACTCCGGCGAGAAGGGAGCCGGCATCGGGCTGTCGATCGCCGAGCTGATGCTGCGGGAGATGCGTCTCGCCTGGACGTTCGAAAGCCGCCCGGACGGAACGACGGTGACGATCGCCAGAAATTTAAACGAAACTTAAACGAACGCCTTCCCTCGTCTTAACCTGAGCTAGGTATCATAAATGACGAGGTGAAGAGAACCATGGATTGGATCGTGGAAACGAAGGGTTTGACGAAGCGGCTCGGCGCCAAGACGGCGGTGAACGGGGTCGACTTGCGCATCGGAAAAGGAGAAATCTACGGTTTCCTCGGCCCGAACGGCGCCGGCAAGACGACGACGATTCGGATGCTGCTGGGCCTGATGCGTCCGACGTCGGGCGATATTCGTCTGTTCGGCAAGGAGCTGCAGAAGAACAAACTCGCGATTTTGAAGAAGGTAGGTTCATTAGTAGAGAACCCATCCTATTACGGGCATCTGACTGCCTATGAAAATTTAGAAGCGGTGCGGCGCATTCTGGAAGCGCCGAAGCGGCGTATCGACGAGGCGCTAAAGATTGTTAGGCTCGACGGCGAGGCGCATCGGCCGGTGCGCGGCTTCTCGCTCGGCATGAAGCAGCGGCTCGGCATCGCGACCGCGCTGCTCGGCGAGCCGGAGCTGCTCGTCCTCGACGAGCCGACGAACGGGCTCGATCCGGCCGGTATTCTGGAAATTCGCGAGTTGATCCGGCGCATGCCGAAGGAGTACGGCATGACGGTGCTCGTCTCGAGCCATCTGCTATCGGAAATCGATCAGATGGCGACGCAGGTCGGGATTATCGCCGGCGGCAAGCTAATCTATCAGGATTCGATCGAATCGCTGCGCCGCAGGTCGCAATCGAGCATCGCGATCACCGTAGACGACCCCGCGAAGGCGTTGAAGGCGCTAGGGGAGCCCGACTTCGGCGCGGTGCGGACGGAGACGGGCGTCAGCTTCCGCTTGACCTCGAACGCGGCCGTCGCGGCGGCGGTGGAGCGCCTCGTCGCGACCGACGTGTCCGTCTATCGCGTGGAGGAATCCAAGACGTCGCTCGAGGACATCTTCCTCGAGCTGACGGGGACGGAGGCGAGCCTATGACCGGTATCGGACGCGCGCTCCGCGCCGAGCTCGGCAAGCAGCGCCGCACGTTCGTCTGGGGGCTGGTCGCGCTCGGCCCGTTCGGGGTCGTCGCGCTGCAGGCCGCGAACTATGCCGTGCGATACGACTACCTTATGAATTACTATGCGGACGACCTGTGGGGCGGCCTCGTCGACAATGTCAAATGGCTCGCCGTGCCCGCGCTCATGGCGGGACTCGCGATCGTCGCTTCTATGCTGGCGGGCTACGAGCACGCGACGAACGCATGGAAGCAGACGCTCGCGCTGCCGGTGTCGAAATTCGCCGTGTACGCGGCGAAGACAGCCGCGCTGACAATGCAGCTGCTCGTCTCTTGCACGCTGCTCGCCGTCGGCACCGTCATCCTGGGCTGGGCGCTCGGCCATCCGCTCCCGGATGCCCCGCTCGCGGACATTCTCGCGATGTCCTATCTGCCGTTGATCGCGGCGCTGCCGTTCGTCGCGCTGCAGACGTGGCTGTCCACCGTGCTGCACAATCAGGCGATCCCGCTCACCGTCGGCATCCTCGGCACCGTGCTGGCGCTGTACTCGTTCGGCTTCGCGGATTGGGTGCCGTACAAGTGGCCGTACGTCGGCGAGGGACAATGGCCGGTGCCGCGGACGCTCGCGGCCGGCGCCGCGGCGGGGCTGGCGCTGTTCGCGCTCGGCGCGGCGCATTTCGGAAGGAGGGACGTGCGATGACGACGTTCCGGAACGTCTTCCGCGCGGAGCTGCTGAAGCTCCGCAAATCGCCGATCTGGCTGCTTGCCCTCATCAGTCCGGCGCTGACGAGCCTCGTCGCGCTGCTCGAGTCGGGCGGCGCCGACGGGGACGGCCCGTGGATCGGCGCGCTGTCCACGGCCGCGCTGCTGCACGGTCTCCTGTTCCTGCCGCTGCTCTCGGGCGTCTTCGCCGCCTTCGTCTGCCGCTTCGAGCACGTCGGCGGCGGCTGGAAGCAGCTGCTCGCGCTGCCGGTATCCCGCGGCTCGGTCTACCTCTCGAAATTCGCGGTCGTCATGGGGCTGCTCCTCGCGACGCAGCTGCTGCTGCTTGCGGGGCTGCTGCTCGCCGGCGCGATCCGCGGCTGGCCGTCGCCGATTCCGTGGGACGCGCTGGCGCAGTCGCTGCTGGGCGGCTGGGCGGCGTGCCTGCCGATCGCGGCGCTGCAGCTCGGCGCGTCCGCGCTGTGGCAGAGCTTCGCGGCGCCGCTGGCGCTCAACGTCGTCTTTACGCTGCCCAGCATCCTGATCGCGAACTCCGAGACGTACGGCCCGTGGTACCCGTGGGCGCAGCCCGCGCTCGCGACGATACCGTGGGCGGCGGAGAGCTTCGGCGCGTTCGAAGCGCCGTACGGGAAGCTCATGCTCGTCGTCGCCGGCAGCTTCGTCCTGTTTTTCGCGGCGGGCTTCGCGTACTTTTCGCGAAAGACGGCGTAAGCCGCGCGATCCCGTTTTTTATTTTCCGTCGCTTTATGGTACGATTTAGGGATTAGCATAACGACGATATATAGAAAACGGGATCGCAAAGGATGGGATAGCCATGGCAGAACGGACCGAACGGACGGACGCGACCGAGCGGACGGAAGAGAACTCCAACTTCATCAAGACGATCATCGCCGAGGATTTGAAGGCGGGCCGGGCGAAGGAGATCGTTACGCGCTTCCCGCCGGAGCCGAACGGCTACCTGCATATCGGCCACGCGAGGTCGATCGTGCTGAACTTCGGCGTCGCCGACGAGTTCGGCGGGCGGACGAATCTGAGGTTCGACGACACGAACCCGGTCAAGGAGGACGTCGAGTACGTCGAGTCGATCAAGGAGGACGTCAAGTGGCTCGGCTACGAGTGGGACGGGCTGTTCTTCGCCTCCGACTACTTCGAGGAGATGTACGAGCGAGCGGTGCTTCTGATTAAGAAGGGGCTCGCTTACGTAGACGACAGCACGGCGGACGAAATTCGCGCCATGCGCGGCACGCTGACCGAGCCGGGACGCGAGAGCCCGTACCGCAGCCGCTCCGTCGAGGAAAACTTGGACTTGTTCGCGCGGATGCGAGCAGGGGAGTTCGCGAACGGGCAGAAGGTGCTCCGCGCCAAAATCGACATGAAGTCCCCGAACATCAACCTGCGGGATCCGGTCATCTACCGGATCTCCCATGCGCATCACCACAACACGGGCGATAAGTGGTGCATCTACCCGATGTACGCGTATGCGCATCCGCTCGAGGACGCGATCGAGGGCATCTCGCACTCCCTCTGCACGCTCGAGTTCGAGGATCAGCGCCCGTTCTACGATTGGGTGATCCGCGAATGCGAGATGCCGCACGTGTCGCGCCAATACGAATTCGGCCGGCTCAACCTGACGAACGCGGTCATGAGCAAGCGGAAGCTGAAGCTGCTTGTCGACGAGCAGATCGTCGACGGCTGGGACGATCCGCGCATGCCGACGATCTCCGGCTACCGCCGCCGAGGCTACACGCCGAAGTCGATTCGCGACTTCATCGTCGCCACGGGCATCTCCCGCAGCAGCGGGGCGGTGGACGCGAGACAGCTCGAGCATTACATCCGCGAGGACCTGAAGCTGACCGCGCCGCGCACGATGGCCGTGCTGGACCCGTTGAAGGTCGTCATCACGAATTACCCGGAAGGGCAGGTCGAGATGCTGGAAGCGGAAAATAACTCGGAAAACCCGGAGCTCGGCTCCCGCAGCATCCCGTTTTCGCGCGAAATCTACATCGAGCGCGAAGACTTCATGGAGACGCCGCCGCCGAAGTATCACCGGTTGTATCCGGGGAACGAAGTGCGGCTGAAGCATGCGTACTTCATCAAGTGCGAGGAAGTCGTGAAGGACGACGCGGGCAATGTGATCGAGCTGCGCTGCACGTACGACCCCGAGACGAAGAGCGGCACGGGCTTTACGGGCCGCAAGGTGAAGGGGACGATCCATTGGGTCGAAGCGACGCGCGCCGTGCCGGCGGAATTCCGCCTGTACGAGCCGCTCATCTACGACGAGGACGGCGAGACGGACGCGGACGCGGAAGCGGCCCCCGCCGGCACGCTCGAAGCGGAGGGCGAACGGCTCGCGGGCGCCGCGGGCGCGGACAAGTCGTTCCTGAACCGCATCAATCCGAATTCGCTCGTGAAGGCGCAAGGCTTCGTCGAACCCGACATGAAGGACGTCGCCGCGCACAGCAAATTCCAGTTTTTCCGCCACGGTTACTTCAACGTCGATCCGAAGACGTCCCAACCGGGTCGACCGGTATTCAATCGCATCGTGTCGCTTAAGAGCTCGTTCGACGTGTAAATCGCGCGGACAAGGGAAGGGGGCCTTCCAGTCATCCGGATGACTGGGGGCCCCCTTCCTTCGCTTTCAACGCATACCACGGGTTCAGATGAACCAACACTTCCTCTACATTGTCGTGCTCCTGCATAATCGCCCCTTTGATCTTACGCGAAACATCGTGACCCTGTTGGACGTTCAAATGAGCGGGAACCCCTACGCGGACGTCGACGATCACATAATGTCCGTGTTCTCTCGCCCGAATGCCGTCGACTCGCTTCACTTCCGGCACGGAACGGACGAGATGCTCGAACTGTCTCAGCTTATCGGGCTCGACCGTCTTGTCCATCAAGATGTCGATGGCCTCCCTGCCCATGTGGTATGCCAGTCGCAAGACGAAATACGCGACGATGATGCCGGCCGCCGCATCGCCGTAGCCAAGCAAGCCGATCCCGTACGCCTCGCCGACGAGCGCGACGCCGATGCCGGCGACGGCCGCGACGGATGCGTATACGTCGGCTAAGTGGTCATACGCGGTGGCGATCAAGCTTTTGCTGTTTTCCTTTCGGCCGAGCCGAATGCAGTACAGGTACAACCACTGTTTCCACACGAGCGAGACGACGGCGGCGCCTAACGCGACATAGCTGGCTTCGGCCGCCGGGTGGAAGAAAGACTCTACGGAATGGAAAGCGATGTACAGCGCGGCGACGAGCATGACGATCGCCACCATCGCCGAGCCGATGACTTCCGCCCGGCCGTGTCCGTAAGGGTGGTCCTGGTCCTTCGGCTTCTTCGCGACCTTCGCGGAGCTCAGCGCCGCCACCGTCGCGACGACGTCTCCCGCATTATGGACGCCGTCCGCAATCAACACTTGGCTGTTCCAAGCTATTCCGACGATGATTTTGATGGCGGTTAAAAACACATTGCTTATTAAACTGATCCAAATCGCGAATAGGTTAGCGTTGCTGCTTTTCAAGAGAATACCTCCAAGGGGCCGGCATTGTTGTATCTTACCAAGTACCGTCCTGGTGGGTCTACGGCAACATTGTCGCGACCTATCAAGTAAATTTGCGGGATGTAAAAAAGTTTCTTGCGCGTTAGACTGTTGTCCGCGCCCAATTCCCAAGGGGGACGGCGCTGCAGAGCCGCGGGCGGGCGAAAAATAGGGCGGGAGGGCGGCAACCTTTGCCGCTCGGCTGCGTCCGTGATAGAGAAGAGTACAACGCGGAGGGCGGAGGATCGATATGAAAAAGAGCAAGGGGCTTATCTGGATCGTGTCGCTGCTGGTCGCAGGCATGCTGACGGCTTGCGGAGGCGCGCCGAGCGGGCAAGGCGGAGAACGACCGGCAGGGGAGCAGCCTGCAGAGCGGCCCGCAGCGGAGCCTGCGGCGGAGCAGCCCGCGGAGGGGCCCGCAGTCTCGCAGCCTGCGGAAGAGCCCGCGGCGGAACCGGCGCAAGAGGAGCCGTCGGAAGGGCAGTCCGCGGAAGAGCATCCGCCGGAGGGGGCGCCTCCGACGGCGAAGGAAGCCGCGAAGACGGTCGCGAGGGCGCTGAAGACCGGCAACCTGAAGGAGGTCGCGAAGTGGGCGCATCGCGAGAAGGGCGTTCGCTTTTCGCCGTATGCGTACGTCGATGTCGAGAAAGATCTCGTCTTCTCCAGAGAGGAGCTCGAGGGGCTGATGGAGGACGAGACGGTTTATACGTGGGGGACGGCCGCGGGCTCCGGCGAACCGATCGAGCTGACGTACGCGGAGTACCATCAGCGGTTCGTCTACGACGCGGCGTTCTTCGAGGACGCCGAGGTCGCGGAAAACGAGACGCTCGGGCAGAGCACGACGACGAACAACATCGCCGAAGTTTATCCGCCGGATACCTACGCGTTCGTCGAATACTACATCGACGGCGTCGATCCGGCTTCCGAAGGCATGGACTGGCGCAGCCTGCGTCTCGTCTTCGAGAAGTTCGGCGACGATCACGCGCTCGTCGGCATCGTGCACGACCAGTGGACGCCGTGACGCCTCCGGCCCCCGCTCCGGCGGCGTCGTAGACGATATCGGCCGACCGATCCGATGCAGGGAGGGTTCATTGGGGGATGGTATCGTAGATTTATTTCTAAATTAGATAATAATCTACGATACCCAGGTCCCGGTGACCTCCTCCATCCCGGCGAAAGCGGGGGCGGGGGAGTAAGCCATCGCCCGGATCGCTTAACTTACTAATTTCAAACCGACGGCGGAGCCGAGAACCAGGCCGATACATCCGATGCGCAGTAAACTTCGCGGCTCTTTGTACAAGACCATCCCCAAGATAGCCCCTCCGGAAGCGCCGATTCCCGTCCAAACCGCGTAAGCCGTCCCCATGGGGAGCGTTTCCATCGCTAAAGACAAGAATAAGAAGCTAAGGCCGAAGGCGATAACCAACAGCGCCAAGGACTTCCAATCCCGCGATCGATTCAGTTTATTGATCGATAATACGCCCAGCATTTCAAATAAGCCGGCCATGATCAGGAATAGCCAATTCATACGTCTCCAACCTCCTTCTTTTTCTCCTCGCTGAGCAGCTTCAGACCGACGACCCCGAGAAGAAGCAACCCGATCAAGACGATCTTCGAAGCATGGATTTGCGCGCCGAACAGCAGGATTTCGGCTATGACGGTGCCTGCCGTCCCCAACCCGACGAACACCGCGTATACCGTGCCGACAGGAAGGTGACGGGATGCCGCAATCATCAAGTAAAAACTGACGAATATAGCGATCGCCGTCCCGACCCATTCCCACAAGTGGCTGGAATGCTTCAAACCTGTCACCCATCCCACCTCGAAAACAGCCGCGATCGCAACCGATACCCATGTTTTGTTCACCGCGAAATTCCCCCTTGATTCTCCTTGAATCGAATGACCCTCCGGAAGCAAAAAGCCCGAGAAATAAACCGCTTCTCGCAGTTTATCTCCCAGGCTTTTATCCTTCCGTGTCACAACCGAGCGGTTGCGCGTCTTCTCTCGGACCGGACCAGTCTGCGACTGCGGAACCCTAGAAGACGTTATATTCTGTTAAAAATGCAGGTTCATCCTAACACGCGATGTGATGGATGTCAAGTCGTCAGATCGGATTCAATACTCATTTATCATAAGTATATTGCATTGTTAGGTAATTGAATATATACTTAGCTGGAACTACTCAACAAGGTTGAGTACTCGGTCTGGAGGGAGCGCCTCTTGAATGCGGAGATGCTGAAAGGAACGATCGACCTGCTCATCCTGTCCGTCCTGACGGCGAAAGACAATTATGGGTACGAAATTTCGAAGGCGATCAAGGACCGAACGGAAGGGGCGTTCGAAATCCAAGAAGCCACGCTGTATCTAGCGTTGAAGCGGCTGGAGAGGCAAGGCGCCGTATCCGCCTACTGGGGGGATCAGAGCCACGGCGGGCGGCGCAAGTATTACGCGTTGACGGATGAAGGGCGCGAGCTTTTCCGGCAAGCGGTCGCCGATTGGAAGAAGACGACCGAGATCGTGAATCGGTTCGTCTGAACGAAGCCGAAGCGGGGTGAAACGATGAAACTTCTGGCGCGTAAGATGTTCAGTATCGGCGAAATTCGGTACGGCTGGGTATTGCTCCTCTCCGTCGCGATCTGCGTCATAACGTTCTTTATCGACGAAACCGTGAATCCTGAGGATCAATTGTGGCTCTCGGTCGCGTACTTCGCATCCTTCGCGGCGGCGGCCGTCTGGGCCGCGGCGAACTACATCGGACATCTGCGAATGAACGGCCTGTATCGGAAGCAACACGACATCGGCGCATACGTGGCGCAGCTGGCGCTCGGCGCGGACGATCGGGCGGAACTGCGGAACTATCTCGAGGATTTCGCCGCGGATTTGGAACGGCAAGGACGGAGCAAGGCGGAGGCGGAGAAGGAAGCGATCATGCAGTTCCAGGTGAAAGAAATCCTCTCGATGTCGAAGCATACGAGTCCGTTCGAGGCGCATGGACACCATTACTTACTCGGCTGCGCATGCATTGCGCTGACGGCGGCGGCCGCGAGCGGAGCGGTCTACGCGGCGATCCCGGGAGACAAGCCGTTCGCGCTCCTGGCGACGTCGGTATCGGCGGTATATGGATGCAGCTTCCTCGCGCAGTACGCATTGTATAAGATGTTGGACAAACTGTTATATCAGAAGATTAGAAACTATTTCTCGTAAGACGGAAGGGTTGAGCGGACGAACATGGAGCACTGGATTGCGGAAGTGATGGACGCATACGGGTATTTGGGTATTTTCTTATTGATCGCGTTGGAAAATGTATTTCCTCCGATTCCTTCGGAGGTCATCCTGACGTTCGGCGGCTTCATGACGACGTCGACGGATCTGACGATCGTCGGCGTCATCGCCTTCGCGACGGCCGGGTCGCTCGCCGGCGCGCTCATCCTGTACGGTATCGGGCGCATCTTGTCGGCGGAGCGGCTGGAGTCGATCGTCGCGAAGTACGGCAAGGTGCTGCGGCTGAAGCCGGAGGACATCCGGAAGGCGGACGCTTGGTTCGATAAATACGGGCCGTGGGCGGTGTTCTTCGGCAGACTCGTGCCGCTCGTTCGCAGCCTGATTTCGATCCCGGCGGGCAGCTCGGGCATGCGCTTCCTGCCGTTCCTGCTCCTGACGACGATCGGCTCGTTGATTTGGAACACGGGGCTCGTCTACGTCGGCGCCGCCGTAGGGGATTCTTGGGATACGATCGTCGGTTACATGGACGTGTATTCGAACATCGTTTACGCGGCGCTGGCGCTCGGGTTGCTCGCCGCCGCGGCCTTCTTTTTCCGGAAGCGGCTCGCGAAGAAGGGGGACTAGCGTCCGAAGGAGTACGAGCGACATGGCTAAAGAAGGAGAGACGACCGTGTCCGAGCTCGTCGACGAGCTTGCCGCGGCTACGCCGCCGGAGGGTCTCGAGATCGGCGAGCTGTTCGACCGCATCGGTAGAGAAGGACTGTTGATCGCGGTCATGCTGTTGACGGCGCCCTTCCTGCTGCCCGTCTCGATCCCGGGGATGAGTCCGCCGTTCGGCGCGCTCATCCTCTTGATCTGCCTTAGTCTGCTGACGGGCGGGACGCTGCGCCTGCCGCGCCGGCTCGCCCGGCTGCGCGTGAAGCGATCGCATATGACGCTCATCGCGGATAAGGCCGGCGCCATGCTGCGGCGGCTCGAGCGCTGGTCGAAGCCGCGCCTCGCGGCGCTGACCGCCGCCCGGTCGCTCCGCGCGGCGCATACGCTCGCGGTCGCCGCCAGCACCGTCGGCATGATGCTGCCGCTGCCGCTGCCGTTCTCGAACGCGATCTCCGCTTATTCGATTCTTTGCCTGGCGCTCGGGCTGCTTCGGCGGGACGGCGCGCTCGTCGTCGCCGGCTACGGGCTGCTCGCGGCGACGGCGCTGTATTTGGCCGTCGTGTATGTCGCGGCGTTCGCGGGGCTGCGAGCTATTTTCGGAGGGTAGGGCGTTGTCATTGCAATCGCTCTCATGCTAAGATAGTGCTGACATGAGAGGCTGATGAGGATGAACAAGTACGAGGCTGAGTTCAGCAATCTGGTGCGCGCGTTCCGGAAGCGGCATATGGGGAAGGGTCCCGGGCAGATCCGGACGACGTTCTGCAAGCAGTGGGCGATCTGCGAGATGGAAGGCAACCTGTCGCCGGTGGAGAAATTCATCGCCGAGCACGACGAGGGGAAGCCGATGCTCCGCGCCGCCCGCACCGAGATGGTGAAGCAGCTGTACCGCAAGCATCCTCCCGTGGAGATGGAGACGTTCCTGGGCGCGAAGCTCGTGGACCTGTTCGTCGACATCGACATCGAGAAGGACTTCGGCATGTCCGTGTTCGTGTTCGATACGAATCTCGAAGAGAAGTTCGGCAGAGGCTGAGGCGCGATTCTCCGGCAGCGGCCGAACCGAAGCAAGCAATCCGTTAAGGTTGGCACTTGGCAGCGATCCTGCTCTAGACTAACCGCTCACGGCCGTTCCCAACCGGGGACGGGTTCGTGCGCGGTTTTTTGCATTTTCGGGATATGAGGAGTTGGGGACGATGGGGAAGACGAAGCATGAAGGACCGCAGAAGCTGCCGTTGGCGCCGGACCCGCGGTTGTGGGTCAGTCCGGTGCCGTTCGGGCTCGGCAAGGTGAAGCCGAAGCATATTCGCGATACGATCAAGGTCGCGTGGGACAATCGCGACAACCTGCCGTACGCCGCGCGCATTCTGACGCAGGGCGTGTGCGACGGCTGCGCGCTCGGGGTGTCGGGGCTCCGCGACCGGACGCTCGCCGGTCCGCATCTGTGCACGACGCGGCTGAACGTGCTGCGGCTGAATACGATGCCGGCGATCCGTCCGGAGCTGCTGCACGCGGACATCGACGAGCTGCGGAAGCTCGACAGCGCGCAGCTGCGCGGCCTCGGGCGCATTCCGTATCCGCTGCGGCGGAGGAAGGGGGAGCGGGCTTTCTCGCGCGTGTCGTGGGATGAGGCGCTCGGGACGATCGCGTCGAAGATGCGGCGGACGGACCCGAAGCAGACGGCGTTCTTCCTGACGGCGCGAGGCATTACGAACGAAGTGTACTACACGGCCGCGAAGGTCGCTCGGTATCTAGGCGTCAATCATATCGACAACGCGTCGCGCATCTGTCATTCGCCGAGCAAGACGGCGCTGAAGCGGTCGCTCGGCATCGGGGCGTCCAGCTGCAGCTATGCCGATTGGATCGGGTCCGACGTCGTCGTGTTCTGGGGGTCGGTCGCGGCGAACAATCAGCCGGTGTCGACGAAGTATCTGTACGCGGCGAAGCGGCAGGGCACGAAAATCATCATGATCAACCCGTACCGGGAGCCCTCCATGGAAAATTACTGGATCCCGTCGATTCCGGAGAGCGCGCTGTTCGGTACGAAAATCGTGGACGATGTGTATCAAGTGAACATCGGCGGCGACATCGCCTTCATGAACGGCGTCATGAAGGTGTGGTTCGAGATGGAGGCGGAGCGGCCGGGCTCGGCGATCGACCGCGCGTTCGTGGAGGCGCACACGACGGGGCTCGAGACGCTGCGGGCGCATGTCGAGGCGCTCGACTGGGCGGCGTTGGAGGCGTCAGCCGGCGTGTCGCGCGCGCGCATGGCCGAGTTCGCGGCGCTGCTGGCGCGGTCGCGCTCGGGCGTGTTCGTCTGGTCGATGGGGTTGACGCAGCATCGATTCGGCACCGACAACATCTCGCAGGTGGCGAATCTCGCGTTGCTGCGCGGCTTCCTCGGGCGGCGGCACTGCGGCGTCATGCCGATCCGCGGCCACTCGGGCGTGCAGGGTTCGGGAGAGATGGGAGCGGATCCGTTCTCGCTGCCGGGCGGGGAGTGGGACGACGCGACGATCGAGCGGATCGAGAAGCTGTGGGGCTTCGAGCTGCCTCGATGGCAAGGGGATATCGTGGGCGTGTCGCTCGAGAACGCGGCGTTCTCGGACGACGACCCTCGCAAGCTGCGGGTATTTTACACCTCGGGCGGCAACTTCCTCGAGACGATGCCGGACCCGGATTTCGTACGGCGCGCGCTCGCGAGCGTGGACCTGCGCGTGCATCAGGACATTATCCTGAACACGTCGACGCTCGTCGACGCCCGGGAAGACGTCATCGTTCTGCCGGCGATGACGCGGTACGAGCAACCCGGCGGCGGCACGTCCACGTCGACGGAGCGGATGGTGTATTTCTCGCCGGAGATCGAAGGCCCTCGCATCGGGGAGGCGCGTCCCGAATGGCGCATCTACGTCGATCTGGCGAAGCGGGTGAGGCCGGAGCGGGCGCATCTGGTCGCGTTCGAGAGCGCGGCGGACATTCGTGCGGAGATCGCGCTCGCGAACCCGGCGTACGACGGCATTCAGCATCTTCGAGAGCGAGGCGACGTGTTCCAGTGGGGCGGCGCCTGGCTGTGCGAGGGCGGCGTCTGTCCGACGGAGGACGGGCGCGGGCGGCTGCTCCCGATCGCGCTGCCGGAGACGCGTCGCGCCGAGGGGCGTTACTTCGTCACGACGCGGCGCGGGAAGCAGTTCAACTCGATGATCTACGGGGAGACGGACCCGTTCAACGCGGCGGATCGCCGCGACGTGCTGATGCACCCGCTAGATGCGGCGGCGCACGGGCTCGCCGACGGCGATGCGATCGTCTTGCATAACGCGTACGGCGTCTTCCACGGCCGGGCGAAGCTCGCGGACGCGCGGCCGGGCAACCTCGCCGTCTATTGGCCGGAGGGCAACGCGCTGCTGCCGAAGGGCGTGTACGAGCCGCATGCGGGGATCCCGGAATACAATACGACGGTGGTGCTGGAGAAGGCGGATACGTATCATGCCGGGAAGGACGTTCGGTACGCGGAGAAGCCCGTCGAAGACTTGGAGACGGAAGTGAGCTGACATGGCGATGGAGGAAGAACGCAGGATGAGCGGAGAGGAAGGCCATGACGAGACTACGGCCGCAGCCGCTGCGACGAAGGGCGGGAGCGCCGCGGCGGAGCGCATGGGCGTCGTGCGGTACGACGTCGGGGCCGGCTTCCGCGAAGCGGACGATTGGGTCGCGCTCGAACGGCCGCTGACGATCGTGCTCGACGGCGCGGAGTTCGCGACGCTGGTGTGCACGCCGAGCGACATGGAGGAGCTCGTGTACGGCTTCTTGGCGTCGGAGGGCATCGTGCGCCGGGCGGACGAGGTCGCTACGCTCGCGATCGACGAGGCGTCCGGCTTCGCCCGCGTCGCGCTGCGCAATCCGCAGGCCGCTGGCAAAGACGCCGTCTCGAAGCGGTTCATCGGCTCCTGCTGCGGCAAGAGCCGGCAGTTTTACTTCTTGAACGACGCCCGCACCGCGCGCACGTCGACGAGCGCGGCGACGGTCGCCGTTCGGCAGTGCGTCGAGCGGCTGCGCGAGCTCGAGGATGCGTCGGAGGCGTTCCGGCTCACCGGCGGCCTGCACAACGCGGCGCTCTGCACGCCGGAGCGGCTCTTGTTCGCGCGGTCCGACATCGGCCGGCACAACGCGCTCGACAAGCTGTACGGCCGGTGCCTGCTGGACGGCATTCCGACGCGGGACGCGATTGTCGCGTTCAGCGGTCGACTGTCCTCCGAGGTCGTGCTGAAGGTCGCGAAGCTGGGCGCCGCGGTCGTCTTATCGAAGTCGGCCCCGACGACGCTCGCGATCGAGCTTGCCCGCGACCTTGGCATTACGGCCGTCGGCTTCATTCGCGGGCAATCGCTCAACGTGTATTCGCATGCGCATCGAATCCGGGAGTCGTGATACGATTCAAGGGAGATTAGTCGAGTGTGGTGACGGCTTGATGGAGGAAACCCCCTATGAATTTATCGAAGCGAGGCTGCTTACCCCGGACGAACTCGCCCGTCAGGGTGGGCTGCGGCTCCTCCGGCTGGGGCGCAGCATCGCCAAGCCGAATTACGTGAGCGGTCCGCGCGAGCTTTCCCATTACAGTCTTCAGTTTATCCTGGAAGGCCAAGCGGAGGTGCAGCAGGGACCGCATCGGAAGGTGCTGTCCAAGGGCGATGCGTTCTGCGTCTTCCCGGGGACGATCTACCGGATGCATCAGGCGAACGACGACAAGCCGCTCCGCACGTGCTGGATTTCGTTCGACGGTCCGCAGGCGGGGACGCTGCTGCGCCGCGCGGGATTCGATGCGTCCTCCCCGTTCCGGGAGCTTGTCGATTGGAATGAACTGCGGTCGTCGCTCCGCAATCTGTTCGCGATCTCTTCCGACGGGGTCAAGGGGTATTTGCGGTTTCAGTCGGCGCTCTATTCGATATTCGATCTGCTGATCGTGTCGGAGCCGGCCATCGCCGTCCGCGAAGAGGAACCGGCTTGGCTTCCTTACTGCATCGAATTTATGAAGGCGCATTCCTCGGAAGGCATTCAAGTGCAGGACGTGGCGGACCGTCTGTCCCTGCACCGGGCATACTTCTCCCAGGCGTTCGCGCGGCATGTCGGACTCGCCCCGGTTAAATATGTAGAGAAGCTGAAAATGGAGAAGTCCGTCGAGCTGCTCCGGACGACGTCGTATTCGATCCGCGAAATCGCCCTGACGCTCGGCTACTCCGATCCGTACACGTTCACGCGCGCCTTCGCCCGGGTATACGGGATGCCTCCCGGCCGATGGCGCAAAACGAGAGGCATGAACTAACCTTACAAAATGACATACGGAAGCGACCTCCCGGCATTGTTTCCTCCCCGCCGCAACGTATACTGGAAGAAACCGGAGGCGAAGTTCTCTTCGTCCCGAAGTCCAAACGTCAAAGGCGGGTGAAGGCGCGGCGATGGAAACGAGGCGGACGGACGTCTTGGTGTTGGGCGGCGGAACGGCCGGCGTCACGGCGGCGATCGCGGCTGCGGAAGAAGGCGCAGAGGTCATCCTCGTCGAGCGCGATAATGCGCTCGGCGGCGTCGGCGTGCGCGCGGGCATCCATTCCTACTGGTACGGACTCGGGGGCGGCGTGCAAAACAGGCTGGATGCGGCGGCGGCCAAGCTAAGAAAGCAGTGGGGAAGCCGCGCGGTCGGCTACCATCCCGAGGCGAAGGGAGCGGCCATCGCGGGAGCGTTGGCGCGTCTCGGCGTCGCAGCGATCTACGAAGCCGTCGTGTCCGAGATGATCATGGACGGAAATCGGGTAGCGGGGGCGGTCGTCGAGACGGCGGAATCGACCGTCGCGATCCGCGCCGGCGTCACGATCGACTCGACCGGGGACGGCGACGCCGCTTTCCTGGCCGGCGCTCCGTACACGCTGGGCCGGGCATGGGACGGCTGCCAGCATGCGTATTCGCTCGTTCCCCGTTTCCTGGATGACGACCATGTAATGAAGTTTAAAAACTACGATGTCGGCTGGATCGACGCGACCGATCCGGCCGACGTCTCGCGGGCATACCGGGTCGGGCGCAAATATGTGTGGCGGGGGGGCGAGACGCCGGCGAACAAGCACTACATGGTCGTCGGACCCCAGCTCGGCGTGCGCGAAGGGCGGAGAATCATCGGGGATTACGTGTTGCGCCAGGACGACTTGCTGCTGGATCGACGGTTCGACGATGTCGTGATGCGCTGCTTCGCGCATATCGAGAATCACGCTTACGATTACGCCAACGAGAGCGAGCTGTCGCAAATTTGGATCGGCGTGCTCGGTCAGTGGAAGTTTCCGTTCGGCGGCGACGTGCCTTACCGTTGTCTGCTTCCGGCGGGCGTCGAAGGGCTGTTGATCGCCTGTCGCGCCCTGTCGCAGGACCATGATTGCGGCAATTTGTTCCGGATGCAGCGCGACATGCAGAAGCTCGGGGAAGTCGCCGGCACGGCGGCGGCCCTCGCCGTTCGCGCCGATGCGTCGCCCCGCCGGCTTGACGTTCGGGCGCTGCAGCGAACGTTGATCGCGCGGGGGGCGCTGCGCGAATCGGACTTGACCCGGCCGAGCGAGCCATGGCTTGCGTTCGCCGGGGAAGAGAAGCGGGACCGCCGACGGGCGCTCGACGACGGCGTCCGGGACGACGACGTGCGGGAGGCGATCGCGCGTCTCGGTACCGAAGAAGAGCCTGTCGCGCTGTGGTGGCTATGGCAGTACGGAGAGCCGTCGGTCGGCCCGCTGCTCGAAGCGCTTCGTTCGGCGGAGGGAGCGCGGCGGCGCGGCATCGCCTTCGCGCTCGGCTTGCTTAAGCGTCCGGAGAGCGTTCCGGATTTGGCCGAGACGTTCCGCCGCCGGGACCCCGGCAAGCCGAACGAGCTCGACCGGACGATGGAGCGGTGGCAAGCGGCGCTAGTGCTGCTCCGACGCATGGCGGATCCCGCCGTATGCGACGACGCGCTCGCGTCGCTGCGTCGAGAGCGGTTCAGTACGACGCTCCTGCTGCTGCTGCATTATGCGATCGCGGTCGCCGGCCGAATGACGGACGGCCAGCAAGCAAGAACGCGCGCATCGGCGCAGGCGATCCTGGACGATCCCGGGTTGGGCGGCGATTACAAAATGCACAATGTCGACGCATCGATGCCGGCGGAGGAGGAGACGCGTTCGATCAAGTGGAGCCTCGACCTCAACGCGGCATATTTACTGGAACAGGTCGGCGCGGACGGCCGCGGCACGTTGGAACGTTATGCAGACGATGCTCGCGGGTACGTTCGCGAGGCGGCGGAGACGCTGCTCGCCAGGCTGGCTCGCGGGAAGGAGGGGGAAGGAGATGGCGCATCCGCTTCGCGGGCTTGACCGGAAAGACCGATTCGGCGAGTCGCCGGTCGACGTGCTGGTGGCGGGCGGAGGCATCGCCGGCGCTGCGGCGGCTCTGACTCTGGCCGAAGCCGGCAAGCGCGTCGCGATCGTCGAGCCGTCCGGAACGCTCGGGCGCGAAATCGCGCGAGGCCGGAATCTATTCGCGGAGTTGCCTAAGTACGCGGACGGCTCGCCGTCGATCGAGGCGTTCCTTCGTCGGCTCCGCGCGCGGGGAGGCTGGTTCGACGGCGCGATCGACCCGATCGCCGCGGCGATCGCCTTCGACGATCTGATGGAGAGCCATGGCGTGCAGGTATGGTTTCACGTATGGCCGGCGCGCTTGTCCGTGACGGACGGCGCCGTCGACGGGACCGTCGTAGCCATGAAGACAGGCTACCGCACCATCCGGTCGGCAGGCGTCGTCGATGCGACAGTCCATGGCAAGCTAGCCCGAGGCGCGTTCCGCACGCGAGCGCCGGAATCGCCGGCGCGCTCCGTGCTTCACTTGATGTTTAACGGGGTCGCCGGAGCGTGTCCTGCCGAACATGCCGTAGGCGGGCTGCGGGTGCGGTGCAGACAGACGTATTGGGAGCGGGAGTGGCGGGTGTCGCTGATCGCCGACGAGCGGATATCCCGATCGGATTGGCTCGGACGGCTGCCGTCGCTCCTGCCCGAGCTGAGGCGCGCCATGCCCGCTCTGGCCGGCGGGGGATTGACCGTCGTCGGCGAAGAGGAGTGGCGGACGCCCGAATGGGAGCTGACGACGGATTCCGACGACGAATCTCCGCTCGGCTCGGTTGTCGGCAGGGGCGGTCGGCCGTTCGCGATCGCGCGGCGGCTCGTGTGCGATCCGCGCGCGATGCGCGGTCTGGCGATGGCCGGACCGTGGCTGCAGGGGTTTCCCTTCGATCCGGCCGAGGAGGGGACGTCCCTCGTTCAAGCGTTCGAGTTGGGGGACGCGGCGGGGCGGTTATGGTTCGATTGAACTGCTACAAATACTTCGTAAGGTCCTTCTCCAAATCTTCCGGACTGTCGGTGGACCCGTAGCGAGCGATCACGTTGCCGTCGCGGTCGACGAGAAATTTCGTGAAGTTCCACTTGATCGACTTCGTCCCCAGAATACCGGGCGCTTCTTTGGACAAATACTTGAACAACGGATGCGCGTTGTCGCCGTTCACGTCGACCTTCGCGAATAACGGGAACGTGACGCCGAAGTTCACCTCGCAGAACTCCGCGATTTCCGCTTCGGCGCCCGGCTCTTGGCCGCCGAACTGGTTGCACGGGAAGCCGAGAATCTCGAGTCCCGCCTCCCGATGCTTCGCGTACAATTGTTGCAGTCCCTTGTATTGCGGCGTGAAGCCGCAGGCGCTGGCGGTGTTGACGATGAGCAGCACCTTGCCGCGGTATCGGGACAGCGAGACGTCTTCGCCGCGTATCGTCTTGGCGTTATAGTCATAGACGGACATGGGTTCCCTTCCTTTCGCCCGCTCGGAACGGAGCGGTACATTATCCACAACGTACCAAAGTCGCTCGGGAAACGCAACCGGACGGGGGATCGCTCCGTATATGTATTCTAAAATGAAGGAGGGCTCGACAATGATCAGGAAATTGCTCAAGACGCTCCTCTCGTCTTCGCACAAGAAGCACCACGGTCCGCACTACGGACAGCAGTACGGGGGCGGGTACAAGAAATTCAGCAGCAGCGACCACTTCCACAAGCCGCCGCCTTACGGGGTTCCCCCGAAGCATAATCAGTACGGTCACGGCTACTACAAGAAGAAGGGCTATTCCAGCTACAGCAGTTAACCCGCGCAGGAGAGAATCGCGTCGTCGACGTCGCGGCGCATCTCCTCGGCAGAGGCATAAGGCTGTTCCGTCATGAGCGACCGGCGGAGCAGCCTTTTCGTTTCCGGGGCGAGCGTCGACAATTCTTCTTCCCAGCTGCGCTCCTCGCGGACTTCGGGGTAAGTGCTGTATAGGAGAAAAAGCAACAGGTGCCCCATCGCGTAAAAGTCGCTCGAGACGTCGATGCGGCGGCGCAGCTTCTTCTCCATCGGGTCGTCGTCCTGCACATCGTCGGGCACCGGATCCGGCGTGCCGGGGCGAAGCTCTCTCGCCAGTCCGAAGTCGATCAGGCTGACGCGTTCGCCGTCTACGATCACATTGGCGATGCGGATGTCGCGGTGGACGATGCCGGCCGCGTGCACGTCGGCGACGACGTCGAGCAGTCGGCGCAGGAGCGTAAGCGATTCCGCCTCGGTGAACGTGCGTTCCTCCTCGAATAATAGCTTCTCCAAGCTGAGCCCCGGAACGTATTCCATCGCGAAGCAGAACGCTCCGCGATAGCGGAACCGATCGATCAGCCGCGGGACGGCGGGATGGCGGAGCCGGTCGAGCATCGCTGTCTCGAGGCTGTACACCGCTTCGGTCCGAGACGCGCCTCCTCGCAGCGGCTGGACATGCTTCAAGACGCAAAGCCGGTCGCCCGCGCACCGATCCTTGCATAGGTAGGCGAGGCCGTAGCTGCCCTCGCCGATGGGCTTAACAATCGCATATCGGTTCTTCACGACCGCGCCCGGCCGGAACCAGGACAACACCCGCTTGCGCTTCCAGCCGTTCCACACGCGCGCCGCGGCGTTCTTCCATGTCGGCATGCTCGCTTTCCCCCTCTCCCATCAGTGTACCGGAGGAGGGCCGCGAAATGCCAGCGAGTTCGCAGAATTTCGGGGGAAGTCCGTCGACCCGTTGCACGTCTTGATGACGGCGGCGTTCGCGCGCCTCGGCGAATAACTAGGAAGGGACCCCGACGGCCGCCCGTCGGAGTCCCTTTCTTTAGCGTGGTAAAGGTTATTGTAACGAATGTAGATTTTCTTCCTCTTCCTGCAGCTCGCTGCGCGCCAGCTGCGCCGCGCCGGGATTGCTCTTCTCTTCCGCTTGATCGACGGCCTGCTGCGCGCTCGCGAGCGAGTTGCGCGCTTGCTCGATCTGCTGCTCGCTAGGATGGGATTGCGCCATGGCGACGGCGTTGTGCAGATGGTCGAGCGATTGCTGAGCCTGGGCGTTCGGGTTTTGCGGCTGCATGCTGTTGCCTTGGTTTTTCACGGGTGGATCTCCTCCGTCTTTGGAATGTTCGGGAGCTCCGGGAAGGAATTCCTTCTATAGTTTCTGTAGCGGGCGCCCAATTATGCGGCGGACGCGTCGACGACGGACCGAAAGCGGCCGCGAGTCGCGAACGTTATGGCAATTCCGCCGATCGTTGACGGCGAAGGAGGAGGAACGCGCGATGAATGAACCGAATGGACGCCAGCACGTTGGACCCGTCGGCGCAGGCGAGGAACGGCTGCCGTCGGCGCCTCGAGGACCGCAAGAGCCGTATCGTCCGCAATATCGGGTCGAAGACGACCGCAGTTATTATATGTATCCGATGGAGCCGTACGGGCCGAGACGGGAGACGCACGCGAAGCCGAAGCCGTGGTATAACCAACGGTGGGTTCTGGCGCTGGCCTTGTTGATCGGCGTCGCCGCGATCGTATTCGCGTTGACGGGCTTGACGCAAGAGGTGACGGGCGTGAGCGCTTCGATCCAGGAGCAGACGGAAGCGATCGAGGAGCAGACGTCGGCCCTCGCGGGCATCGAGCGCGCCGTCGCGAACTTGACCGACGCGGTCGCGGTCGGCTTCGAGCGATGGATCGCCGAAGTTCGCGCCGCCGCGGCGCAGCTCGGCGGGGGAAGCGGGGGTTCGGCGTAGCCTTGGTTGGAGATGCTCGGGAAGGCTGCCGAGTTGCGCGCGGACATCGCCCATAACGCCCCCTGAACGGGGAAACCTCCCTCTAATTCGCCTTTAGGGCCCGAAATTCGGGCGTCCCGGCGAATCGGAGGGAGGTTTTCCTGTTACAGGGTATATTCCGGCGACGAACCTCCGATGGAACGGGAGGTTTTCCCGTTCGACGTCTCTCGCAGCGCGCGGAGCGCAGCCGCGAAGTCGTCGGGCAGCTGCGCATGGACGGTCATCCGTTCGCCGGTCCACGGGTGCGGCCAGACAAGCTTCTCGCCGTGCAGCGCCTGGCGCTGCATGATCGGGCGATGGCCGCCGTACAAGCCGTCGCCGGCGATCGGGTGCCCGAGGTGCGACAGGTGCACCCGGATTTGATGCGTGCGGCCGGTCTCGAGCCGCAGCCGCACGAGGGTGTGATCGGCGAACCGCTCGATCACCTCGTAGCGGGTGACCGCCGAATCGCCGGTCTCGCTCACCCGCCGCCGCGTCGAGTGGTGGCGGTCTTGTCCGATGGGCGCGTCGATGACGCCCTTCGCATCCTTGATAACGCCCTCGGCGAGGGCGGCGTAGATGCGTTCGATGCGCTTCTCGCGCATCGCCGCGTCGAAGACGTAATGCGCGAGCTCGTTCTTCGCGTACAGCACCGGACCGGTCGTGTCCTTGTCGAGCCGATGGATATGGCGGACCCGGCACTTCTGGTTCGTCATGTCGTAGTAGGCGGCGACCTTATGCGCCAGCGTGCCGCGTTGATCCTTCACGCTCGGGTGGACCTCCATGCCGGCGGGCTTGTTCACGACGAGGCAGTAGTCGTCCTCGTATAGGATGTTCAGCTCCATCCACTCCGGCTCGAACTCCGGCCGCTCCTCCGGGAACAGCTTCAGCCGGAGCAGCTTGCCTTGGCGCTGGACGCCGTTCACGGAGATAAGCCGTCCCGCGACCTTGCCCGGGATCGGCAGCAGCTGCATGAGCCCGTTCAGCGGCACGGCCGCCAACGTCTCGGGCAGCTTCAGCTCGAGCCATTCGCCCTTGCGCTTGGCGGCGTTCAGCTGCAGCCCCGCGGCCGAAGGCAGCGGGCCGGAGCTTGGCGCGAAGCCGCGCGACGGCCTCGCGCGGCCGCCGCCGAACCCCGGGATGCCGGGAAGCTCCCGCGCGCCGGCGCCGGAACGAGCCGCGTTCGGCCCGCCTCGGCTTCGCTCGCCGACGGCGCGCTCGTTTCCGCGGCCGCCCCCGGCGCGTTCGCCGTGCCCGCGCCCGCCGTAGGACGGAGACGCGCCTCGGGCCCGCGCTCCGCCCGGCGCCGCCGATCCGCCGCCGCGCCGTCCGGCGCGCTCCTGTTGTCCGGCGCCGGAGCCCCGGCGTCCGCCTCGTTCTTGCTGTCCGCGACCTCGCCCTGCCACGAAACCACCGCTTCCTCGTTAAGTAATGCTCTTATTGTAGCGAAGCGAGGAGGGCGGTTCAACTCGGCCCGGCGGGCGGAGTCCGCGCGTTACCACTTCCCGAGGAACTGCGCGCCGAGGACGATCAAGCCGAGCGCCCATACGTAGACGGCGAAGATCTTCAGCGAGCCGCGCTTCAGGAAGTCGATCATCCAGCGCACCGCGATATAGCCGAAGACGGCCGAGGCGATCGAGCCGACGACGAGCGCGGGAACGCCGACGGCGCCGGCCGCGCCGCCGCCTTCGAGCAGCTTCGTCGATTGCATGACGATGCCGCCGAGAATGGCCGGAATCGACAGCAGGAACGAGAAGTATGCCGCGGTTTCCCGGTCGAGCTTTCGGATGAGGCCCCCGACGATCGTGAGCCCGGAGCGGGAGATCGCCGGCAGGATGGCGCCCGCCTGGAACGAGCCGATGACGAGGGCGTCCGCATACGTCAGGTCCTGCATCTTCTTGCGCCCGTTCCGCATGGAGTCCGCGAACCATAGGAACACGCCGGTCGCGAGGAACTCCCATCCGATCGTTACGCCGCTGACGGAAATCGACTCGAAGAAATCCTCGAACAAGAGACCGACGACGACCGCCGGAATCGTGCCGACGACGAGCAGCAGGCTGACTTTGCCGAGCGGATTTTTCAGGATGCCGTACAGTTCTTCTCGATAATAGAAAACGACGGCGACCAACGTGCCGATATGCAGCATCGTATCCAGGAACAACCCGGCTTCCTGCAGGCCGAACGCATGGCGTCCGAGCGCGAGATGGCCGGTGCTGCTGATCGGCAGAAACTCCGTTAATCCTTGTATGAGTCCGAGTACGAACGCTTCGATCCAGGACATGCTCCACCCCGTTTGTCCGTAGTGGTACTAGGGTATTCGCAGCTCCCGCGAAACATGACTCAGTTTGTCCGGGTTGCGGACGATGTAGATGCCTAATACTGTGCCGTCCGCGGCGAACCGGAACGACATGACATTGCGGACGTCCCGGTCCTCGCCCTCGAACGTGACGAGTCCCGGACCGCCGTTCACGACGACGGGGACGACCGCCATATCCGGGCTCAGCTTCCGCAGCAAGCCGCCAAGGAACGCGGCGACTCTCGGCTTCGACTCGATCGGCGTCGTCGCGGCGAACACCTTCCCGCCGCCGTCCGACAGCAGCACGACGTTCGGGGCGAGCAGGCGGAAGAGGGGCTCCATATCTCCGGTGCTCGAGGCGTGATGGAAGGCGCGGAGCAGCTCTTCGGCGAAGCGGTCGACCGGCGCGGCGGCTTCCGCGGGATCGGCGTCGAGCTTGACGCGAACGCGGCTCATGATTTTCCGGACGTTCGCCGGAGTTTTCTCGATCAGCCCCGCGATCTCCTCGTATTCGAAGCCGAACGCCTCGCGCAGCACGAACACGGCGCGCTCCGCGGGGGCGAGACGTTCCATCAGGAGCAGCATCGCGAACGACAACGTCTCGTCGCGCTCCACGTAAGCCGCCGGATCGCTGTAGTCGGAAGACG
>JAPSKX010000184.1 GCA_031181325.1 Paenibacillus sp. | reverse complement strand
ACGGCTGCGGAGCCGGCCGGGCTTCGAACGATTGCCCGTCATCGCGCTGACGGCGAAGGCGATGCGGGACGACCGGGAGAAGTGCTTGGAAGTCGGGGCGTCGGATTATATCGCGAAGCCCGTCGACCCGGAACAGTTGATTTCGTTAATCAAAGTATGGCTTCATCCGGAAGAGAGGTCGTAGTGGACGGCGCGCGGGACGATCTGGAGAAGCTCGAGATCGAGCTTCTTCTGCAAGGATTGAACGCATGGTACGGCTACGATTTCCGAGACTACGCCTATCACTCGATCCGAAGGAGAATCTTGCATCGCGTCCAGGCGGAGCGGCTCGGCAGCGTCACCGGCTTGCTGGACAAGCTGCTGCGGGACCCCGCATGCTTGAGAAGGCTGATCGCGGATTTTTCGATCAACGTCACCGAGATGTTCCGAGATCCGGCGTTCTTCCTTGCGTTCCGGGAGAAGGTGGTACCGATCTTGCGGACGTACCCGTCCATTCGGATCTGGCACGCAGGCTGCGCGACGGGGGAAGAAGTGTTTTCCATGGCGATCGTCCTGAAGGAAGAAGGACTGTACGACAAGTCTACGATCTACGCGACGGATATGAACGCGCAGTCGCTCCAGATCGCGAAGGCGGGCGTCTTCCCGCTCGCCGACATGAGGAAGTTCACCGCCAACTATATGAGGGCCGGCGGCAAAGACGCCTTCTCGGAGTACTACAGCGTTACGGACGACGGCGTTCGATTCCGACCCGGCTTGCTGAAGAACGTCGTGTTCGCGCAGCACAACTTGGTGACGGACGGCTCATTCAACGAATTCAACGTCATCTTCTGCAGGAATGTGCTCATTTATTTCAACAAGCCGCTGCAGGAGAAGGTGCATACGCTCTTCTACGAGAGCTTGGGGTTGTTCGGCATTCTCGGCCTCGGCGACAAAGAGACGATCGCGTACACGAAGTATGCGGACCGGTACGAGGAAGTCCAACGCGGGGAGAAGCTGTTCAGGAAAGTGAAGTAACGTTCGGGAAAATGGTACAGGCCGCGTCCTCGTAGAGGGCGCGGCCTGTTTTTGTTGCAGCGGCCGATCCTGGAACGCTCTAGGAGTCCGCTCCTATTTCGGCGCGAACGCCTCGAATAAGAGCGGCGGGCGATACGCAGCCCGGCTTCGGTCGTGCACAATAGCGATATAAGAAAGATGGCGAGAAAGGGCGGATCGACTTGACGACAACCGCGAACGACATGGAGAGGCTCCGAGCCCGGATGATCGAGGCGCACGAAAGATGCGGAGGCATGACCCATCCGTCGGTCGTGGCCGTCAGCCGGCAGTTGGATGAGGCGATCATGGATTACTACCGATCGAAGCGGGCGGCCGTCGGTGCGCCAACGCACCGGCTTTCGTGGAGATCATAGGAGCTGTTGGGATCGGGAATAAGGACGGGGCGGAACCAAGCCGACATGCGCTCGGTTCCGCCCCGTCTCGCGTTGCGGTCTAGGCGTTCTCCTTCGCCTTCGACTGCAAGTATTCCTCCAGCTGCAGCCGCACGAACGGCGGCATCCCGGACAGCATGCAGCCGTAGCGGAACGCGCCGCGGTCCGGCACGACGCGGATGATCTTGCCCGTGATCGGCGGCAGTTCCGCTTCCTGCGGGAAGTGGATGACGACGAACATGTCGACGGCCAGCGGGAACGAGGACACCACCTGCAAGCCGCTCTCCGACAAGTCGTACAACGTCGCCTCGATCTGTTGCCCCGAGAACGAGCCTTCCTGCTGCCACTGATAGACGGAGATGTGCAGCGGGATGTTCAGGGCGATCCGCGGCGCGCGGCGTCGGTCGTCGCTCTTGCCGGCGGCCGCGGCGGGAGCCGGCGCCGCCGGCGAAGCGGGAGCGTCGGAACGGTTCGTCGACGGGGCCGCGCCGCGGACGGACGTCTGCGTCCAGTCCTCGAAGCATTGAATAATCGACGAGAAGTCGAGCTCGCCGAGTCCGCGCGACTCGCCGATTCGGAACAGCTCCTTCGTCGCGGACAGCACGGGCGTCGGCACTCGCAGCTCGTCGGATAAAGCCGAAGCGAGGCGAAGATCCTTCAGCATGAACTTGAGCGAAAATTGATTGCTGTAGTCGCCGGACAGCAGCTTCTCTCGCTTCAGCTCGAGGAAGCGGCTCGCGGCGCCTCCGCTGCCGACGACGTCGAGGAACTTCGACGGGTCGACGCCGGCCTTGACCGCCAGCGCGAGTCCTTCCGCCAACGCGGCGCCGTTGATGCCGACGATCGCGTTGTGCGCGAGCTTCGTCTGCGAGCCGGCGCCGGACGGCCCCATATGGACGGCGCCGCGGCCCATCGCCGCGAGCACGTCGCGGACCCCGTCGAGCGCTTCCTCGCGGCCGCCGACCATGAACAGCAAGGTGCCGTTCTCCGCGGCCGGCTTGCTGCCCGTGACCGGCGCGTCGAGGAAGTCCGCAAGATGCTCTTCGACGTCGGCGGCGAGGCGACGGCTGAGGTCCGGCGACACCGTGCTGCAATCGACGACGGTCATGCCGGCGCGAAGCGCCCCGAAGAGGCCGTTCGCGCCGTAATAGACGGATTCGACCGAAGCGTCGTCGCCGAGCATCGTCACGACGACGTCGGATTCGCGCGCGACCTCCTTCGGCGACGACGCGACCGTCGCGGAGGGACGGCCTGCGGCGAGCTGTTCGGCGCGATTCCGCGTACGATTGTATAAGACCACTTCGAATCCTTTATGTAACAAATTCAAAGCCATGGGCGCCCCCATCGTGCCCAGGCCGATAAATCCGATTGTCCGCATGTCTCCTGCACCTCCGCCGTGTTTTTGCGCTTCCGATTCCTAAGATTTCGACTAGTCCTATCTTACCACTTCTTTCCGCCGCTTGAACAGATGCGCGCGGACGCGCCGGATTCGAGTCCCGGCGGCGCGTGCGTTGCGACCGATTCGCTTGCAATGTCCCGAACCGTTCAGTATCCTATGTGGAGATATATAACAGAACGTAATCGAAGGAGGATTTCCCTTGACATCTCCCGTGAAGTACGACTACAAGCCGGCGCTGCCGTTCGTGCAGCAGCACGAAATCGACTACAGCGCGGCAAGGGTAGCGCTCGCGCACGAGCAGCTGCACGCGAAGAGCGGCGCGGGCAGCGACTACCTCGGTTGGATCGACCTGCCGACGAACTATAACCGCGACGAATTCGCGCGCATCAAGCAAGCGGCGGAGCGCATCCGCAGCGATTCCGAAGCGCTCGTCGTCATCGGCATCGGCGGCTCGTACCTCGGCGCGCGCGCCGCGATCGAGATGCTGACGAACCCGTTCGGCAGCGTGCTGTCGAAAGAGAAGCGCAATGCGCCGCACATCTTCTATGCGGGCAACAATATTTCCTCCACGTACATGGCGCAACTGCTTCAAGCGCTCGAAGGCAAGGATTTCTCCGTGAACGTCATTTCGAAGTCGGGCACGACGACGGAGCCGGCCGTCGCGTTCCGCATCTTCAAGGAAGCGCTCGAGACGAAATACGGCAAGGAAGCTGCGCGGGGGCGCATCTACGCGACGACCGACGCCTCGAAGGGCGCGCTCAAGAAGCTGGCCGACGCGGAAGGCTACGAGTCGTTCGTCATTCCGGACGACGTCGGCGGCCGCTACTCGGTGCTGACGGCGGTGGGCCTGCTCCCGATCGCGGTGGCGGGCGTCGACATCGACGCGATCATGGCGGGCGCGGCCGACGCGCAGTCGCTGTACGCGAACCCGAGCCTCGAGGCGAACGAGGCGTACCAATACGCTGCGGTCCGCAACGCGCTCTACCAGAAGGGCAAGGCGATCGAAATTCTCGTCAATTACGAGCCGAGCCTGCATTTCGTCTCCGAGTGGTGGAAGCAGCTGTACGGCGAGAGCGAAGGCAAGGACAACAAGGGCATCTACCCGGCGTCGGTCGACTTCAGCACGGACCTGCACTCTATGGGACAGTTTATTCAGGAAGGCACGCGCAACTTGTTCGAAACCGTCATCCAGGTGGATAAGGCCGCCATCGAGCTGAACGTCCCGCACGATCCGGACAACGTCGACGGCCTGAACTTCCTCTCCGGCCAATCGATCGACTTCGTCAACAAGAAGGCGTTCCAAGGCACGCTGCTCGCGCACACGGACGGCAACGTGCCGAACACGGTCTTGACGCTAGCGGACACATCGCCGTACACGTTCGGACATCTGGTCTATTTCTTCGAGAAGGCGTGCGGCGTCAGCGGCTACCTGCTCGGCGTCAACCCGTTCGACCAGCCGGGCGTAGAGGCGTACAAGGTCAACATGTTCGCGTTGCTCGGCAAGCCGGGCTTCGAAGCGAAGAAGGCGGAGCTCGAAGCGAGACTGCGCGGGTTGTAAGAGGCGGGGAAGAGAGGCTCACTCGGCGGAACGTCCGGGTGGGCCGTTTTCCGTAGGAAGGGGGTTACGAGGTGAAGTTGCCTTATTATCGGACGGTCCGCGCGTACGGCGAGGCGGAGATCGTCATCAAGCGTTCGCAATTCATCGGGCATGCGAAGCCGGTCGACAGCGAGGAGGAGGCGGTCGCCTTCATCGAGGAGATCAAGTCGCGGCATAAGCAGGCCACGCATAACTGCTCCGCGTACATGGTCGGCGAGCGGGACCAGCATCAGAAGGCGTCCGACGACGGGGAGCCGAGCGGCACGGCGGGGAAGCCGATCCTCGAGGTGATCAAGCATCAGCAGCTGAAGAACGTCGCCGTCGTCGTCACGCGGTACTTCGGCGGGATTATGCTCGGCGCGGGCGGACTCGTGCGCGCGTATACGGACGGGGCGGTCGCGGGGCTCGCGGCGGCAGGGCTCGTGTATAAAGTTTTGCATACGCCGGTCGTACTGACGTTCGATTATTCGCTGCTCGGGACGATCGAATACGAGCTGCGCGGCCTCGGCATCCGATACGGAGACATAGAATACGCGGACAAAGTGACAGTTCGATGCTTGCCGAACGCCGGCGAAAGTGCGCGTTTTATCGAATGGATTACGGATTTGACTGCTGGTCAAACAAAAATACAAGTAAATGACTCGGAATACATCGAGCACAGTCAACTTCCATCGAACTCCCTTTAACGCTTTTATGCAAAAAAGTGTTGAAGCATTATTCCTCCTTGCGTATAATTATACGAAATAGGGGAGGGATAACGGTGGCTAGAAGGATCGTTGAGCAAGAACTAAGCCGGGAACGGATACTGGACGCGGCCCGCGAACTGTTTGTCAGCGAAGGATATCGGTCCGTGTCGATGCGCAAGATCGCGGCGAAGCTCGGATACAGTCACGGATCGATTTACTATTATTTCCAAGATAAGGCCGAATTGTTCTATGCGCTCGTCGTGGAGGATTTCAACGAGCTCATCGCGCGGCAGACGAATCTGTTGTTCCGGCTGCAGCAGCGCGACGTCCATGCGCTGAAGCAGCTTATGCTCGAATTCGTTCGGTTCGGCGTGGACAATCCGCACCACTACGAGATTATGTTCTTGATTCGCGACCCGGAGCTCAAGCGTTATTCCCGCACGGAGCAAGCGGAGAACATGAACTTATTCGCTTCGATCGTTCAAGAATGCTTGAACGGCCATCCCGACCGGGAGAAGCTGCAGTTCACGCTGCCGTGGAACTTCTTCACGGCGCTGCATGGGCTGATTACGTACGCGATTCAGTTCGAGCAGACGTACGAAGAGGTGCTTCCGCTGGCGACCCAGCACGTCGACTTGCTCTGCAACGCGTTCGAAGCAGGAGGGCTGTCCTATGCTCAACCGGGACTGCAGTACGTCCCCAAGCGTAGAGTCAGCGTTTGAGCTGCTGGGCAAGCGGTGGACGGGGCTGATCATCCTGGCGCTTCTGAACGGGCTGCGCCGGTTCAAGGAAGTGGCCGACGGCGTCCCCGGCGTCAGCGATCGGATGCTGTCCGAGCGGTTCAAGGAGCTTGAAGAGGCGGGCATCGTTCGCAGGGTCGTCTACCCGGAGACGCCTGTCCGCATCGAGTACGTGCTGACCGAAAGGGGGTACGCGCTTCGCCCGGTCATCGATCATCTCCGCGAGTGGGCGCTTGCGCCCGGCGCGGCGGCGAAGCCCGAGCCGGCAGCCGCGGCGGGCGCCTCGCCGCGCTGAACGGGCGGTTAACCGAATCATATTCCGGCGATCCCGTCGGGCGAAGCGGTCCAAAGCGTGCTTTGGCCGCTTTTTTGCGTCCAGATCGCCGGCCGGCGGCGACCGAGGCGGCGCTCGAAGCGCGGCAGCGCGCTTATGCGTGCAAATGACGCGCGCGAATTGTGCCGGAAGCGTCGGCGATTCCTAGTAAACTACCGTATACTTTCGAACGGGGTACCCCATATAATATAAGATGGTTTTATCATTAATGACGTTAAATAGAAAAGGGCGGAAAAGAATGGCGTTCGGGACGTTGCAGGCGAAAATCGTGGCGGTGCTGCTTATTTTTATGGTCGCGCCGCTGGCGGGGGTAGGTGCTTACTTTTTCTACAGTGTGGACCGGGATTTAGGCAGCGTCGAAGAAGAACAGGTGAAGAGCTACAGCGCCTCCGGCATCGGCTTGCTCCGCCAAATGGGCGAGGACGCCCTCAATGTAGCGAAGTCGTACACGTATTGGGAAGAGTTCCGGGCGGCGGCGGAAACGCGGGATATGCCTTGGATCGAGGAGAACGTGCTGACGGTGACGGACGTTGTCTCCACCGTCCACTTCGCCGCGGTGGCCGATCTCGACGGGAACGTCATCGGCGCGGCAGGGCCGGAGGGACTGTTCGGGGCGACGCTCGACGCGGGGCTGATGGAGCGGTTCCGGGAGACGCCCGACTTCCACGGCTTGACGCTCGTCGGCGACCGGCTGGCGTTAATCGTCGTCTCCGGGGCGACGAACGAAGAGGCGACGCTGCCGCCGACCGCGGCGATGGTGTTCGGACGATACGTCGACGAAGCGGTCGTATCGCAGCTCGAACAAGTGCTGCATGCGGAGGTGAGGGCGAGCGCGGGAGCGGACGCCGCGGAAGACGGCTTCCGGGTCGTCGACGCGGCCGACGGCCGCTACGGCGAATCCGTCGTCGAGCTCGCGGGCTGGAACGGCGAACGCCTCGGGGCGCTGGCGGTGTCGGCGAAGCTCGCCGCGTCGGATCGGACGTTCGCCAATCTCCGGCTGACGCTGGCGCTCGTCGCCGGGACGCTTGTCCTGGCCGCGGCCGCGTTGCTCGTCTGGCTGCGCCGGAACATCGTGCGGCCGGTGCAGCGGATCGCGGCATCGCTCGGCGCCGTCGCGGCCGGCGACCTGAGCGCGTCCCTCGACGAGCGGGACCGCCGGCGCCGCGACGAGATCGGGGCGCTGACGGCGGCCTTCGAGACGATGCGGAGCGGCTTCGGCCGGGTCGTCGGCGACGTGCGCGCGCTGTCCGAGACGCTCAGCGCCTCCGCCTCGCGGACGGCGGCGCTGGCCGCGTCGTCCAAGGCGGACGGCGAGCGCATGAACGCCTCCGTCGGCGAGCTGGCGGAAGGCGCGCGGCTTCGGCAGGCGAGCGCCGCGGACAGCGCGCAGTCGATGCAGGAGATGGCCGTCGGCATCGGGCGCATCGCGGCGGGCGCCGCCGCGGTGACGGATGCGGCGCATGAAGCGAACGGGCTCGCCGCAAGCGGCGGGGCGTTGATGGAAGCGGCGATCGCGCAGATGCGCGACATGCAGCGATCGATGGAAGCGTCGATCGAGGCGGCCGAGGCGCAGCGCGAACAGGCGAACCGCGTCGCCGAAGTGTTGGAGCTCATCTCTTCGGTGGCGAAACAGACGAACCTGCTCGCGCTCAACGCTTCGATCGAAGCGGCGCGCGCCGGCGAGGCCGGCCGCGGCTTCGCCGTCGTCGCGGGCGAGGTGCGCAAGCTCGCCGAGCAATCGGGCGAAGCGACCGAGACGATCGCCGGGCTGCTCGACGCCGTCCGGCACGGCGCCTCGCAGACGACGGCCGCGCTGCAGGAGGCGGCGGCGTCCATCGGCGACGGCGCGCGGAAGCTGGACGTCGCTTACGAGCGCTTCGGCGACATTCGCGGCTCGATGGCGTCGGTCGGCGGCCAAGTCGAAGACGTGTCCGCCGTCGCGCAGCAAATCGCCGCCGGCTCGGAGCAGGTGAGCGCTTCCGTCGACGAGATGGCGTCGTTCTCCGCCGACGCGGCGCAGCGCGCCGTCGAGCTGCGCGGATACGCCTCCGAGCAGTACGCGAGGATGGATACGCTCACCGATTCCATGCGGCAGCTCGAGGAAGCGTCGCGGACGTTGTACCGCATGGTCGAGCATATGAAGACGAAGTAGCGCATAGAGGAGCTTTCTCGGCAGGCAGGTCACGCCGAGGGGGCTCCTCTTTGTTCGTCTTGGGCCGCCGGCGAAGGGAATATTGAGGTTCCGCAGCTGGGGGAAATTGTAGGTCGAGGAGGAAATAGGGTTTCTTTCGCTCCTTCTCCTTGAATGACTTTCGCTCAGCTAGCTGGGTATTTTTGCGTTCCCATCGAACGGCACCTCTGACGAAGGCGCTGTTCGCCGATGAGCTGCGCGCGAGAAGCGAGGACGTCGCGGGAGCGGCGGCGCGGACGCTCGCCGACGATTCGTTCGTGGACGAGCTGTATCGGTACACGCATACGCTGAAGGGCGTGGCGCTCACGGTCGGCTACGCCGACGTACACGAGATCGCGGAAGCGGTCAGCGATTACAAATACAGGCATGAAGCCAGCCCCCTGCCGAAGGACGATCTGGAACGGCTGGCGGAACGGGCGTCGGCATTAGAAATCTATCGAATGTCATGATTTTCCTTTTCCAATCTAACATGTTTCTCTCGTACGGCAAATCCGACGTCTAAAAGAATCGCAAACCGGACACACTTGACAGTAATCGAGAGGTTACGAGAGTCAAGGAGGAGAAGGAATGCGATTGTCCGGGAACGGCATGCTGTGGGACCGACCGCAGGCGTTGCTAGAAAGCGTCGAGCGGCAAATCGAGAGAGTCGTCGTCGGCAAGCGAGAGACGATAGAGCATTTATTAGTAGCTTTGTTATGCGGGGGGCATGCGCTGCTCGAGGACG
>JAPSKX010000183.1 GCA_031181325.1 Paenibacillus sp. | reverse complement strand
GGTCACCTGCCCTCCCACCGTTGAAGCGACAATCATCTATCTAGGCGACGCATTGCTGCGCCGCTCCAGCGACCAACCCGAACGCACCCCGGGCAAGGGTCGCAGCGCGAAGCTGCCGCGTTCCTCTAGGTCTTGCTCCAGGTGGGGTTTACCAGGGGACATGTCGCCATGCCCCCTCGTGGTCTCTTACACCACGGTTCCACCCTTGCCTGTGCCTTCTTGCGAAGGCCATCGGCGGTCCGTTTCTGTGGCACTATCCTTCGTCTCGCGACGACTGGACGTTATCCAGCACCCTGCCCTATGGAGCCCGGACTTTCCTCCCGCGGGGCGAGCCCGCCGGCGATTGTCTGTCAAACTTCTCGACTAGAAACAGTATACGCGCTATCGGCCGGCGTTGCAACGGCCGACTATTGCCAGTGCTGCCAGCGCGCGTCGATCTACAAGAAGACGAATGGCTCGGTCGACCCCGTCGAAGCGAAAGCCTCGATCTCCCAGCCTGCCTTCGACGCATGCTCGTTCAGCCGCCCGGCGACGGCCGCCTTCATGATCTGCTCGATATGATGCCCGGGGTCGACGAGGGCGAGCCCCGCCGCGATAGCGTCATGGGCGGTATGGTGATCGAGATCTCCCGTAACGAAGACGTCCGCGCCCGCGGCGATCGCATGCTTCACATAACTCCGTCCGGATCCGCCGAGTACGGCGACCTTCTTGACCGTTCGGCTCGGATCGCCGGCGATGCGGAGCGCCGGCACCCCGAACGCCGCCTTCGCCGACTCGGCGAACGCCTGCAGCGTCATCGGGGCCTCCAGCGTACCGACGCGTCCGAGACCGTACGCCGCGCCCTCCAGCTCGAGCCGGAAGACGTCATACGCGACTTCCTCGTACGGGTGTGCGGCCAGCAGCGCCTTCACCGCGGCTGCCTTCCGACTCTCCGGGACGACCGTCTCGAAGCGCTGCTCCGAAGCCGACTCGAGCTTCCCCGGCTCGCCGAGGAACGGCTGCGCGCCTTCGCCCGGCAAGAACGTCCCGGTCCCTCCGGACGTAAAGCCGCAGTGGCTGTACTTGCCGATGCGTCCCGCGCCGGCGGCGAATACCGCGTCCCGCACCGCATCGACGTGGGATGGCGGCACGTACGTTACCAGCTTATAGAGCGTCTCCGACACGGACGTCTTCAGCGGCCGGGTCGCCGTTAATCCGAGCGCCTGCGCGAGCAGATCGTTCACGCCCCCCACCGCGACGTCCAAGTTCGTGTGCGACGCGTACACCGAGATATCGTGCTTCACAAGCTTCGCGATCAACCGGCCGTCGGGACGGTCCGTTCGGAGCGCGGCAAGCGGTCGGAATATGATCGGATGATGCGCGATAATAAGGCTTGCGCCCCGCTCGATCGCTTCGTCCGCTACCGCCTCCGTCACGTCCAGCGCGACGGCGACGCGATGGACGGGGCTTCTCATCGAGCCGATCTGCAATCCGACCTTGTCGCCTTCCTCGGCGAACGACGTCGGGGCCCATGACTCCATCCATTGCACGACGCTTCTCACATCGACAGCCATCGTAACACCTCACTTACGTCATTCCGTTCTTTCGTCAGCGCTTCGCCGCGTTGCCGCGCCTCCGGCGAATCGGAGCGGCGAATCTGTTCGATTAATGAATCCAGCTTAGCCACGTACGCCTTCCACTTCGCCTCGAACGGAGGCGCGGGCGAGCGAAGCAGATGCGGTCCCATCAGCAGCAGAACGTCGGACGAAACCGGAGGACCGCCATCCACTAAAGCGAACCCCTCGTATAACGCCTCGTTCCACGCCCTTGCTTCCGCCGGGTCCGCGGCCGCGTCCGCCGACAGCACTTCATACCATAAGCCGTCTTCTTCGAGCAGCGTCTCCGCCGCCAGCTTCCAGCCGTTGTCTCTCAGCCAGGCGCGCACGAGCCGCTCGCCGACATTCGGCTGCAGCACGAGCCGTCGCACGCCGGCGAGCGCCTCGGCGCCCCCGTTCAAGATGTCGACGATCGTGCCGCCGCCCATACCGGCGATCGTAATCGTCTCGACCTCGTTCGGCGCAATGACCGCCAAGCCGTCTCCGACGCGAACGTCGATCTTCCCCGCGAGGCCTGCCGACGCCACTTGCCGCTCCGCCGCCCGCGCCGGGCCGACGTTCACGTCGCCGCCCACCGCGCGCGGGATGAGGCCGCGCTGCACGAGGGAGACCGGCAGCAAGGCGTGATCCGTCCCGATATCCGCAAGCGCTCCGCCGGGAACCGCATACGCCGCGACGGCCGACAGCCGCTTGGATAGTTGAATCATATTATACAACCCATTCCGTCCATAGTTTTCTTAGCGCGAATGCCGCCGCGCCGAGACCGGCGACCTTCGCGAGCATGATCGATTGCGTAACGACGAGCGGCTGTTCCGTAAACGCGAACGCATACGATTCAGGTACGAACCATAAGAGACACGCCAGAATGAGGAACACCGCCCCGGACTGCTTCGCCCGCCGGCTAAGAAGCCATCCGATCCACCCGAACACGCCGGAGAGCGGCAGCCAACATAATTCCAAGGCGACCCAGCCTTCCGGCGCGACGATCCGGTTTACGGCGACCGAGTAGACGAACATCAAGACGATCCAGCCGCATAGATGGATCCAGGGCACGCGAAGCGCGACCCCGAAGGCGATCCAAATCACCGCGCAGCAGGCGATATAGAAGGCTGCTGCGGCCCAATCGGCCGAAGCGTCGCCGCCGAGCAGCAAGGCCCCGCCGGCGAGAAGCGCGCCCGCCCCGATACCGAACAAGCCGTAGGAGAGCAGCGGCTTTCGATTGCGGAAATAAGCGCTCGCGCCGTGCGCAGCCGCGACGACGGCGAGGAAGATGCCGATTTGCAATAGGGGTGGAAACAAGCTAAAATGTAGACCAACGTAACAAAACAAACCAATGCTGCCAATTAGTAGCAACCAGTGAAGCGGATTGCTTTCTACGATTTTTCGTCTTCGCTCTTGCTGCAGCACCGTCCCCGACGCTTCGGGATCGCGGTATAAGTTCAGGAGAAAATCGCAATAATGGTCCGGCAGCAGCTTGCTCCGTTGCCAGTGCTCGATTTCCTTCACGATGATGGTTCGTTTCTCTTGTTCCATCGGCTTCGCTACCCCTCCGCATAAGGGAAAAAGACCCCGACCGCACGGCGGATGGAGGTCCTTCTCGACGAATTTATTCTAAGAAATCTTTCAACCGCTTGCTGCGGCTCGGATGACGGAGCTTGCGAAGCGCCTTCGCTTCGATCTGGCGAATTCGTTCGCGCGTTACGCCGAACACCTTGCCGACTTCTTCCAGCGTGCGCGTACGCCCGTCGTCCAGGCCGAAACGCAGCCGGAGCACGTTCTCTTCCCGTTCGGTGAGCGTATCGAGCACGTCTTCCAGCTGCTCCTTCAGAAGCTCGTACGCAGCTGCGTCCGCCGGCGCGAGCGCCTCTTGATCCTCGATGAAGTCGCCGAGATGACTGTCGTCTTCCTCGCCGATCGGCGTCTCGAGCGACACCGGCTCCTGTGCGATCTTCATGATTTCCCGCACCTTCTCGGTGCTGAGATCCATCTCTTTCGCGATTTCCTCCGGCGTCGGCTCCCGGCCGAGCTCCTGCAGCAGCTGCCGCGAGACGCGAATCAGCTTATTGATCGTCTCCACCATATGTACGGGGATGCGGATCGTTCTCGCCTGATCGGCGATCGCGCGCGTAATCGCTTGGCGAATCCACCATGTCGCGTACGTACTGAATTTAAAGCCCTTGTCGTGGTCGAACTTCTCGACGGCCTTAATCAGGCCCATGTTGCCTTCTTGAATCAAATCGAGGAACAGCATGCCCCGGCCGACGTATCGCTTCGCGATGCTGACGACGAGACGCAGGTTCGCTTCCGCGAGGCGGCGCTTCGCTTCCTCGTCGCCGTTCTCGATCCGCTTGGCAAGCTCGATCTCGTCTTCCGCGGAGAGCAGCGGCACGCGCCCGATCTCCTTCAAGTACATTCGGACGGGATCGTTGATCTTCACGCCCGGCGGCAGCGACAGGTCTTCGTCGAATTGGAAGTCGTCGTGATCGGCGTCCTCCGGAAGCGGCATGCCTCCGTCCTCGTTCTCGTTCACGACCTCGATGCCCTGCTCCGCGAGCACTTCGAAAAACTCGTCGATCTGCTCCGCGTCCTGATCGAACGGGGACAGTCGCTCCGTGATATCTTTATACGTAAGCGTCGAGCGCTTCTTCCCTTGTTCCAATAGTTGTTCTTTGACTTGCTCCAAGGTCAGCTCGGTCTCTTGCTCCGTATGCTGTTCGTTCGTCATACGACAACTCCCTCCTCCCTAGATCCGTTGCCCCAGCTGCTTGAGCTCCTTCTCTAAGGTAATGATCTCGATTCCGATCTGCGCGGCGGCGGCGAACTCCTCCGCGCGTTCGGCCCTTGCTAGCTGTTGTTGCTTTCGCTTTAACTTGAGCTCCAAGTCGTGCTTGCGAACTTCCGTCAAGCAGTCTTCGGTCACTTTATCGTTGATGGCCTCCTGCGGAACCGAGAGCAGTATGCTGCTCGCCGCGGCCTCCAACGCGTCGTCGTGCAACGTACCCACGAACCCGCTAGGGTTCGGGTCCTTGCCGGCGGCATAGTAAGCATATAAATAAGCAGCAATCGCCGCATGAGCTTCCACGTGAAATTCCCCGCCCAACTTGTCTTGGACGAGCTTGGCGGCATCGGCGCTGTACATCATGGCGGCCAAGAGTTGTCGCTCCGCCGTATAATAGGCAGGCCGCAACGCGGGGGCCGCTTGGACGGAACTCCCCTTTTCATTCATATCAGTATTCCACGGAATTTCTTCTTTATCCCCTTGCCCTCTCACTTTTTGACGAATTTCGTTCATCTCTTGTTTCAAAGTTTCAAAGGCGTATCCCGTCTCCGAGGCGAGATCTCTGACGTAATGCTCGCGTTCGGTAGGGGACTCCAGCCCCGCTACGATGCGAAGCGCCGCCCGAACGAAAGCCAATTTACCCCCGTCATCTTGTAGTGTATGTTCCTTCTTTAAATATAGTATTTTATATTTTGTCGAAGAAACGGGATTTCGGATGACGTCCGCGAGGAACGCTTCCGCGCCGTGCGCGGCGATATATTCGTCCGGATCCTTGCCTTCCGGAAGCAGCGCCACCTCCGCCTTCATGCCGAGCTTCTCGCAGAGCAGCACGCTCTTATGCGCGGCGGCTTGTCCCGCGCGGTCGCCGTCGTAACAGACGAGCACCGAATCGCAGTAGCGGCGAAGCATCGCCAGGTGCGTCTCCGTCAGCGCCGTGCCGAGCGTCGCCACGCCGTTCTCCACGCCGGCTTCCCGGGCTTTAATGACGTCGACCATACCTTCGAACAGCACCGCCTGGCGCGATTTCCGGATGGCCGCTTTCGCGAGATGCAGCGGATACAGCACCTTGCTCTTCTGAAACAAAGGCGTCTCGGGCGAATGCAAGTACTTCGGCTGCGCGTCCCCGACCGCGCGTCCGTTGAAGGCGACGATCCGGCCCCCTGCGTCCCAGATCGGGAACATGACGCGATCTCGGAACCGGTCGAAGTAATCCGTAGAGTCGTTCCGCGCCGCGACGAGGCCCGCGCGCTCCGCGACGTCCGCCGCGAACCCCTTCGTCTTCAGAAACTGGAGCAGGCTGTCCCGAAGGGGCGGCGCGAAACCGATCTCGAATTCGTCGATCAGCTTCTGGGAAAACCCGCGACGCTTTAAATATTCGTAGCCGGCCTGACCCTGTTCCGTTCCGCCGAGCACGAAATGGAAAAACTTCGCGGCCTCCTCGTTGGCGGCGATCAGGCGAAGCGCGTCCTTCTGCTCCTCCGTCATCTCGGAAGCCGCCGGGGCGAAATCGTACGCGATTCCCGTCGATTCCGCCAAGGCGCGCACCGCTTCCGGAAACGATAAGCCTTCGGCCTTCATCAGGAATCGGATGGCGTTGCCCCCGACCCCGCAGCCGAAGCAATGGAAGATTCGCTTCTCCGGCAATACGTTGAAGGAGGGCGTCTTCTCGGAATGAAACGGACATAAGCCGAGATATCCGCGGCCGCTTCGCGCGAGCGACACCGTCCGGCCGATCAGCTCGACGATTTCGGTCTTATCGAGCACCGCTTGAATGACGTCCTCCGGAATCGTGCCTGTTCTCAACCCTCATCACCACGTTCCGAAATTGCAAATATTAGTATTCGCTATATTGGACCATTCTCCTGCATCCCGGATAAAACTTTTGTCAGAACATGTAGAAATCTGTCCCGGTCCTCCGTCGTGAACGGTCTCGGCCCCCGCGTTCGGCCGCCGGCCCTGCGGCGCTTCGCCGATTGATGACGCTCCTCGAGCAAGCGATCGATGTTGTCGTTCGTGAACATCGTGCCTCGAGGCGACAGCACCGTCGTCCGTTTCGCCAGACCGATCGTCGCGAGTCCGTAGTCTTGCGTCACGAGCACATCGCCCGGGACGAGCCGATTCGCGATGAAGAGGTCCGCCGACTGATCCGACGCGTCGACTTGGAAATTCGTCACGCCGGGCAGCGTCGGCAGGACATGATTGTACGACGATACCATCCAAGCCGGAACCCCGTACCGCACGGCGACGAGCGACACCTGTTCCTTGACCGGGCAAGCGTCCGCGTCGACGACGATCTTCGGTTGTGCGGCGTTCATGCGTTCACCGCCGTTCGTTTCGATTGTTTTCAGAAAACGTCCTTCCTAATATATACGAGGGCGCCTCGGAAAACTCCTGCTTCCGGCGCCCTCGTAATTTTTCCTATTTTTTAAAACGCAAGCTTCCCGGCGATGTACGCCTGCAGCTCGTCGATCGGCATGCGCACCTGCTCCATCGTATCCCGGTCGCGTACGGTCACTTGACCGTCCGTCTCGGACTCGAAGTCGTACGTAATGCAGAACGGGGTGCCGATCTCGTCGTGGCGGCGGTACCGCTTGCCGATCGAGCCCGCGTCGTCGAAGTCGACCATATAATCGGCGGCGAGCTTCTCGAACACCTTGCGCGCGCCGTCGTTCAGCTTCTTCGACAGCGGGAACACCGCGGCTTTATACGGCGCGAGCGCCGGATGCAGTCGAAGCACGACGCGGCTGTCGTCGCCTTCCAGCTGCTGCTCCTCGTACGCGTCGATCAGGAACGCGAGCGTGACGCGATCCGCGCCGAGCGACGGCTCGATGCAGTATGCGATATACTTCTCGCCGGATTCTTGATCGTGGTAGTGGAAGTCTTCGCCGGAATGCTCCATGTGCTGCTTGAGGTCGTAATCCGTACGATCCGCGATGCCCCACAGCTCGCCCCAACCGAACGGGAATTTGAACTCGATGTCGACCGTAGCGTTGCTGTAGTGCGACAGCTCGTCTTCCGAATGATCCCGAAGGCGGATGCTGTCTTCTTTCATATTCAGCTTTAGCAGCCATTCTTTGCAGAACGCCCGCCAGTATTCGAACCACTGCAGGTCTTCGCCCGGCTTGCAGAAAAACTCGAGCTCCATCTGCTCGAACTCGCGCGTGCGGAACGTGAAGTTGCCCGGCGTAATTTCGTTCCGGAAGCTCTTGCCGATCTGCCCGATGCCGAACGGAAGCTTCTTGCGCATCGTGCGCTGCACGTTCTTGAAGTTCACGAAGATGCCCTGCGCCGTCTCCGGACGCAAGTACACCTCGTTGGCGCTCGATGCCGTAACGCCTTGGTGCGTCTTGAACATCAGATTGAACTGACGAATGTCCGTGTAGTCGAACGCGCCGCAATCCGGACATACGATGTGGTGTTCCTTGATCAGCTCCATCATCTGATCGAACGACATGCCGTCGACGATGATCTCTTGTCCCTTCTCGGCGACCGCGTTCTCGATCAGCTTATCCGCCCGGTGCCTCGACTTGCATTGTTTGCAATCGATCATCGGATCGTTGAAGTTGCCGACGTGACCCGAGGCGACCCACGTTTGGGGATTCATCAGAATGGCCGCATCGAGGCCCACGTTGTACGGCGACTCTTGGATGAACTTCTTCCACCAAGCGCGTTTGATATTGTTCTTGAGCTCCACGCCGAGCGGACCGTAGTCCCACGTGTTGGCGAGACCGCCGTAAATTTCGGACCCCGGGAAAATGAAACCTCTGTGCTTCGCTAACGCCGTAATCGCGTCCATCGACTTCGCGGACATGTTCGATCATCTCTCCTTATACGCATGTTTTAAAGGGCCGGAATCGCAAAAAAATCCCGTCTCTACGCCCTTGTCAGGACGTAGGGACGGGTTGTTTTCCCGCGGTTCCACCCTACTTGGCGCCGGTCGACGCCCGCTCTTCTCGATTCCAACCTTCCGCTCCGGGAACGCCTTCGCTCATGTCTCGGATCCGGGCTTTCACCGTCCCCGGTCGCTGCGATCCGCGCTGCATCAGCTACTTGTTCTCCCATCGAACGCTTCCGGTCGATCGGCCAATATACATATTGTGGTGAATTATAGCAATGATCCATGACGATGTCAAGCGTTGCCGCCTTGACCCTGGCCGGGAGATGTGTCGGGCTCTTCATCGTCGGCGTATACCGCTTCGATCTGATCGAGCACGGCGCGAGTCCGCAGCCGAACGTCGGCATGCGCTTCGAACCAACGGCGCATCGCGCCCTTCAAGGCGCTCTTCGTCCTGGACTTCACGTTGACGTCGCCGAGCCGCCGCAAATCGGCGCGCTGCAAGACCGGCAGCAGCTTTCGCACTCCCGGGTCCAGCGGACTCCGATCGGCGAACGCGCCTGCGCAGCGGACGCAGACGAGTCCCCCGGCGGCCGGGCTCCAGAACGCTTGCTCCGACGTCTCCGGCACGCGCCCGCATTCGGCGCATTCGTGCGTCACCGGCGATACGCCCGCGAAGGCGAACAGTTTCAGTTCAAGCAGCGTTCCGACGACGACCGGGTCCTTCCCTTCCGACAACGCCCCGTACGCGGCTTTCAGTTGTTCGTACAAAAATTCGCTCGCCTCGCCGTCCGGGACGAGCCGATCGGTCAACTCGGCGAAATACGCCGCATACGCCGAACGACGCAGGTCGCCGCGGATGCCCGGGAAGGCGTCCAGCAGCTCCGCGTGATTCAG
>JAPSKX010000182.1 GCA_031181325.1 Paenibacillus sp. | reverse complement strand
TGCTCGTTCAACGCTTTCAGCAAGTTATCGCTTAACATAACGCTCGCCTCCCCGGTTTTGGTACTCATTGTACACGATGCGCCCGCCGACTTGCAAAAAACGTCCGAGATCAGGGCACTGTATTAATTAATTCGAATGGAGGGAATCGCCATGAAAGGGATGGATTGGATATGGATGGCGGTGCTGATGACGATAACCGGCTTCGCGTTGCTGCGGCTCGTCGGCCGCAAGTCGATCTCGCAGATGACGATTCCGACGACCGTCATCATGATTTCGATCGGTTCGATCATCATACAGCCGTTCATCGAGAAGAGCATATGGAAGACGATCGGCTCCGCGTTCATTATCGTAGTGCTGCTCATAACGGTCGAGAAGCTGCAGGTGAGATTCCAATGGATGGAGAAGTTTCTCGAGGGGCAATCGCTCCCGGTGATCGAGAACGGCAAGCTGAACGCGAACAATTTGCGGAAGATGCGCATGACGGTCGATCAGCTCGAGATGCGGCTGCGGCAATCCGGGTACGGGAGTTTGGAAGAAATCGAGGCCGCGACGCTCGAGCCGAACGGTCAAATCGGCATATTGCCGAAGCCGGATTTCAAGCCCGTCACGGTACGAGAGCTTCGAAACGTATTGGAGCAATACCTCTCAAGCGCGCCGAAGTTGTCTGGAGGCGCGCCGACCGACAAAGAGGAGCACCCGCCGCTCTTCGAGGAGTCGGTCGAGGGCGGGCACAAGGAAGGTATCGATCGGGAGCTGCAGTAGTCGGTTTCGCGCCTGTATTTGCTTAAGCGCCCTAAATTGCTTACTCTTGTGGTAATGCATCGTTACGGGGGAAAGGAGGGCCGTCATGCAACGATCCAGATGGCTGTGGAGGGCGATCGCTTCGGTTTCCGTCTTGTTCGCGCTGCTGTTCGCCGGCGGGTTCGGGTATGCCGTCAAGACGGTGATCGCGCCGAACGGCGCCATCGCGTCCGTCACGGACGGGAACGAAGAAGCGCCGCTCGCTCGCGAAGAGAGCGTCGAGATCGTCGCCCTCGGCGATTCGCTGACGTTCGGCTACGGCGACTCGACGGGATTAGGCTACGTCGGCCGATTGCGGGCGCTGCTCGAAGAGCGGACGGGCGTTCCGGCACACGTCGTGGGCAATTTCGCGGCGAACGGTTATACGACCGTACAGGTGCTCGCCGACTTGAAGGAGCGGGAAGGCATCGCCGAGGCGTTGCGCCGCGCGGACGTCGTCGTCATGACGGCCGGAGGGAACGACCTATTGCGGCTCGGAGACGAAATCGACGTCGAAGCGTTCCTGGCGAACATTCCCGAGACGCAAGCGAATATTCGCGAAATTTTGGTCACAATAAGGGACATTACCCCCGAGGCTCGCATCTACTACGTAGGCTTATATAACCCGTTCATCGAGGAGTCGGACATCGAGGGAACGTCGCAGGCGGTGCAGCGTTGGAACGCCGCCGCGTTCGAAGCGCTGCTCGCCGAGGAAGACGCGACCTTCGTGCCGACGTTCGATTTGTTTCAGCACGGCGTCGAGCGCTTTCTCGCAACGGACCGATATCATCTGAACGACGAAGGATATGCCAGAATCGCCGAGCGGCTGGCGGCGCTGCTGGAGTAGGGGGAAGACGCATGGAAGCGAACGCTAAACCGGTATTGTCCGTGCGCGGGCTGAAGAAGGCGATCGGCGGGAAGACGATCATTCACAGTCTCTCCTTCGACGTATACGGCGGGGAGGTGTTCGGTTTCCTCGGACCGAACGGCTCGGGGAAGACGACGACGATCCGCATGCTTGTCGATCTGATCCGGCCGACGGAAGGCAGCGTCTTATACGAAGGGAAGGACCTTCGACGCCATCACGACGAAGCGCTCGCGAAGGTCGGCTGTATCGTGGAAAACCCGGAGATGTATCCGTACATGAGCGGCTGGGACAACCTGGAACATTTCGCGGCGATGCTGCCCGGCGTCGGCGAAGACCGCATCTTGGAAGCGGCGGTGACCGTAGGATTGGACGCGCGCATTCACGACAAGGTGAAGACGTACAGCCTCGGCATGCGACAGCGGCTCGGCATCGCGCAAGCGTTGCTCGGTCGGCCGAAGCTGCTCATTCTCGACGAGCCGACGAACGGCCTCGATCCGCAGGGCATCAAGGAGCTGCGCGCATTCATTCGCGGTCTCGCGGCGCAAGGCGTGAGCGTCTTCGTCTCGAGCCATCTCCTGAGCGAGATCGAGCTGATGTGCGACCGGGTCGGCATCTTATCCAAGGGCCGCTTGCTCGCGGTCGATCGAGTGGACAAGCTGCTCGCCCGTTCGACGGAGACGGTGCGATGGACGGCGACGCCGAGCGCCCGAGCGCTCGCGGTGCTCGCCGGCGCCGGCGAAGCGCGCATCGACGACGGCGGCGTCGTCGCGGTGCGCATGGCGCGGGACGCGACGGCGCAATGGAACCGCAAGCTGTTGGACGCCGGCGTCGAGGTACACGGGATCGAGATCAGACAGCCGGCGCTCGAGGATTTATTTTTGGAGCTGACGGAGGGAGACGCCATTGACTAGCTTGCTGCCGCTCGTGCGCAACGAGACGATGAAGGTGTGGCGGAAGAAGCGGTTTTTCGTAATTGTCGTCATCTTGGCCGTCCTTATACCGATCTTTACGTACGCGCAATGGAAAGCGGCGGAGAGCTTCCGCGCGCAAAGCGGGACCGACGATTGGCGCATCCGGGCGGAGACGCAAATCAACGATTACAACAACCGGCTCGGCAGCCCGCGCATTCCGGAGGAATGGAAGCGGACGCTGCGCGTCGAGGTGCAGCGGCTTCAGTTCCACCTCGAACACAATATTAATCCGAACGCGCCCAGCGGCGTAACGTTCACCAGGCAGTTCGCGGAGAACGCCGTCGGCTTATTCCTCCCGCTCATGGTTATGGTCATCGCGGCCGACCTCGTCTCGTCGGAACATGCGCAGGGAACGATCAAGCTGCTGCTGTCGCGGCCGGTGAGGCGCTGGAAGGTGCTCGCCAGCAAATACGCGGCTCTCGCCGTCTACGTGACGTTGACGGTGCTGGCGACGGCGCTGCTGTCGTACGGCATATCCGGCGCGGCGTTCGGCTATGCGGGCTGGCGCGTGCCGGTGCTGACCGGCTTCGCGGTCACGCCCGGCGGGATCGATACGACGCATGCCCATACCGTCGAGCAATGGCTGTACGTGCTCATGGCGCTGGGCCTCGTCTGGTTTTCATGTATGGTCGTCGCGGCGCTGAGTCTCATGGTATCCGTACTCGTCCGAAGCACCGCGGCCGGAATGGGCATTATGCTGGCGCTGCTCGTCGCGGGTTCGATCCTCGCGAATATGGCGGCGAATTGGGAGCACGCCAAATATTTCTTTATGGTCAATCTGAACACGACTGTGTATTTGGCGGGACAGATGCCGCCGGTGCCGGGCATGACGCTGTCGTTTTCCTTGTCCGTATTGACCGTCACCGCGCTCGTTTCCGCGATCATTTCGTTCGGAGTGTTTACGAGAAGGGACGTTATGAACTAAAATAAGGCAGAATTGTGTTGCTTTCGAAGTTAAGGGGGAACAGCATGGCCGAGCAAATCGATTTGTTTGCGGACGCGCCCCAGACGACGCCGGCGGAGCCGACGGGGTACGACGCGGACGATATTCAAGTTCTGGAAGGCTTAACCGCGGTTCGCAAGCGGCCGGGGATGTATATCGGCAGCACGACGTCGACCGGATTGCATCACTTGATCTGGGAGATCGTCGATAACGCGGTGGACGAGCATCTGGCGAAGCATGCCAACCGGATCGCGGTGACGATACATAAGAATAACGCCGTCTCGGTCGAGGACAACGGGCGCGGCATCCCGACGGGCATGCACAAGACGGGCGTACCGACGCCGCAAGTCGTCTTTACGGTGCTGCACGCCGGCGGCAAATTCGGCGGCGGCGGCTATAAGAAATCCGGCGGACTGCACGGCGTCGGCGCTTCGGTCACGAACGCCTTATCCGAATGGCTCGAGGTCGAAATTCACCTCAACGGGAAAATTCATAAGATGCGGTTCGAGTACTGGGTCGATTCCGAAGGCAAGGAGCACGTCGGCGAGCCCGTAACGGGTCTCGAGGTCGTCGGTACAACGAAGCGGACGGGCACGAAGGTGACGTTCAAGCCGGACGCTCGCGTGTTCCACGGCAACGTCGCGATCAGCTACGACACCCTCTACGAGCGGCTGCAGGAGCTGGCGTTCCTCAACTCCGGGTTGAAGATTCACTTGAAAGACGAGAGATCGGGCAACGAGGCGACGTTCGAATACGCCGGCGGCGCGAGCGAGTTCGTTCGATTCTTGAACGAAGACAAGACGGTGCTGCACGACTGCATCCATTTCTATGGGGAAAAGGATGACATCGAGGTCGAAGTCGCATTCCAATATAACGACGGGTACACGGAGACGATCGCTTCGTTCGTCAACTCGATCCCGACGCGCGGCGGCGGCACGCACGAAACCGGCTTCAAGGCGGCGTATACTCGCATTATGAACGACTATGCCCGGAAGACCGGTCTCTTGAAAGAAAAAGAGAAAAATCTCGAAGGCAACGACCTGCGCGAAGGCATGATGAGCGTCATTAACGTGAAGATGGGCGAGGTCGAATTCGTCGGTCAGACGAAGGATCAGCTCGGCAGCGCGTCGGCGCGCGGCGCGGTCGATTCGATCGTCACGGAGAAGTTGGCCGTCTTCCTCGAGGAGAATCCGCAGGTCGCGCAGATGCTCGTCAAGAAAGCGGTCCAAGCCGCGAAAGCGCGCGAAGCGGCGCGGAAGGCGCGCGAGGACGTTCGAAGCGGCAAGAGGGGCAAGGGCGAAGGCAGCAACTTCGGCGGCAAGCTGACGCCGGCGCAATCGAAGGATCGGATGCGCAACGAGCTGTTCATCGTCGAAGGGGACTCCGCCGGCGGTTCGGCGAAGCAAGGGCGAGATTCGAGGCACCAAGCGATCTTGCCGCTCCGCGGCAAACCGCTGAATCCGGAGAAGGCGAAAATCGGCGACATCATGAAGAACGAGGAATATCGCATGATTATCGCCGCGATCGGCGCGGGCGTCGGCTCGGAATTCGAAGCGGAAGAGTCGAATTACGGGAAGATCATTATTATGACCGACGCCGACACGGACGGCGCGCATATTCAAGTGCTGCTGCTCACGTTCTTCTACCGGTACATGAAGCCGCTCATCGACGAGGGCATGGTATATATCGCCCGTCCGCCGCTGTACAAAGTCACCCGCAAAGGCGGACGCGGCGAGACGAAGATGAAATACGTCTACTCCGACGAGGAGCTCGCAGCGACAACGAAAGAGATGGGCGGAAAAAACATCGAGCTGCAGCGGTACAAGGGGCTGGGCGAGATGAATCCGGACCAACTGTGGGAGACGACGATGGACCCGGAGACGCGCGTGCTGTACAAGGTGTTGATCGAGGACGCCGCCAAGGCCGAGCGCCGCGTATCGACGCTCATGGGCGACAAGGTTGACCCGCGCAAGCGATGGATTATCGAAAACGTGGACTTCACGGAGTTCGAAGAATAGATCAGTCTAGGACAGGTGATAGCCGTTGAGTACACAAGAACAATTTATGCCGGTTGTGCTGGAAGAAGTGGTCGGCGATCGATTCGGGCGCTACTCGAAATACATCATACAAGATCGCGCGATTCCCGACGTGCGCGACGGGCTGAAGCCCGTGCAACGGCGTATATTGTACGCGATGTACGAAGCCGGCAACACGCCGGACAAGCCGTACCGCAAATCCGCGAAGACGGTCGGCGACGTCATGGGCAACTACCATCCGCACGGCGACAGCTCCATCTACGAGGGCATGGTGCGCATGGCGCAGCCGTGGAAGATGGCGCATCCGCTCGTCGACGGCCACGGGAACTGGGGTTCGATGGACGACGACCCGGCCGCGGCGATGCGTTACACGGAAGCAAGGCTGTCGAAGATCGCGATGGAGCTGCTGCGCGACATCGAGAAGCGGACCGTGCTGTTCCGCGACAACTTCGATAATACGACGAAGGAGCCGGCAGTGCTCCCTTCGCGGTATCCGAACCTGCTCGTCAACGGCGTCAGCGGCATCTCCTCGGGCTTCGCGACGGAAATTCCGACGCACAACCTGAGGGAAGTCATCGACGCTTGCATTCGAGTCATCGAGGATCCGTTCGCGAACGTGGAAGACTTGATGACGATCGTTCGCGGTCCGGACTTCCCGACCGGCGGCATCGTCATGGGCACCGAAGGGATCCGGGAAGCGTACAATACCGGACGGGGCCGCATCTACCTTCGCGGCCGCGCGGCGATCGAAGACTTGCGCGGCGGCAAGCAGCAGATCGTCGTGACGGAGATTCCGTACGGCGTCGTCAAATCGAAGCTCGTAACGGCGATGGAAGCGATCCGCCTCGAGAAGAAGGTCGAGGGCATCGCCGAAGTGCGCGACGAGAGCGGACGGAACGGTCTTCGCATCGTCGTCGAGTTGAAGAAGGACGCGGATGCGCAGGGCATCTTGACGTACTTGCTCAAGAAGACCGACCTGCAGATCAATTACAACTTCAACATGGTCGCGATCGTCAACAAGACGCCGAAGCAGCTTGGACTTAAAGAGATGCTCGTCGCGTACGTGGAGCATCAGAAGGACGTCGTTACGCGCCGTTCCCGCCACGATCTCGAGAAGGCGGAAGACCGGGCGCACGTGCTCGAAGGGCTCGCGAAGGCGCTCGACATCTTGGACGAGGTCGTTGCGACGATCCGCCGTTCGAAGAACCGCCAAGACGCGCAGAACAACTTGATCGCCGAATACGGCTTCACCGAACGGCAAGCGGACGCGATTCTCACATTGCAATTATATCGTCTTACGAACCTCGAGATTACGTCGATCGAGAAGGAGCTCGCCGACGTTCGAAAGCTCATCGCCCACCTTCGCGGCATTCTGGGCAGCGAGATGAAGCTGCTCGGCGTCATTAAGAAAGAGCTGCTCGAAATTCGGGAGCAATACGGCATCGACCGCCGCTCCGAAATTCAGGACGAGGTCGAAGAGCTCAAGGTGTCGCTCGAGGTCATGGTCACGCCGGAGGACGTGCTCGTCACGTTGTCCGACGAAGGCTATATCAAGCGCACGAGCAAACTGTCGTTCACCCGTTCGGGCGGGGAAATCGAGAAAACCGGCCTGAAGGAAGGCGACTTCGTGCGCGAGCTGCTCGAGGTGAACACGATCGATTCGCTGCTGCTCTTCACGGACAAGGGCCAATACTTCGTGCTTCCGGTGCATAGCGTGCCGGAGTACAAGTGGAAGGACAACGGGACGGCGCTCGTGAACGTCGTGCCGATCGCGAAGGAAGATCGCGTCGTCGCCGTCATTCCGGTGAAGGACATGCAAGAGGTCGGGCGCACGCTGCTGTTCGCGACCAAACGCGGCCAAATTAAGCGCTCGGAGCTGAAGGATTACGCGACGAACCGAACGACCGCGATCGCGGCCGTCAAGCTCGGAGACGGCGACGAGGTCGTCGCCGTCTGGCTCGATACGCCGGCGTCCACGGACATTCTCGTCGTGACGAAGCTCGGCATGAGCATTCGCTTCTCGGGTCAGGAAGTCAACACGATGGGGCGCGTCGCCGCAGGCGTACGGGCGATCGCGCTGAAGGAAGGCGACGAGGTCGTCGCGGCGCTGCCGGTGAAGGGCGACGAAGGCGAAGTGCTCGTGCTGAGCGACCTCGGGTATGCGAAGTGTTCCCTGCTTGCGGACTACAGCGTGCAGGGTCGCGGCGGGAAAGGCATCTCTACGTTCGAATTCAAAGAAGGCAAGCGGGTCAAGCCGAACGGCAACGCCTTGGTTTGCGCCGTCTACGTCCGCGAAGCCGTCGGCTTCGTCGCCGTGACGAAATCGGGCAAGACGAGCGGGTTCTCTTCGGAAGCGGTGCCGATTACCGACCTGCGCGCGACGGGATCTTCCGTTGTCGCCGTAGACAAGGGCGATGAAGTCGTCGCGCTGGTGTCTTTGAAAGTGGACGTGTAACAACATTTCCAGACGAGGTCCCGCGGCCGCTATTGCCGCGGGACTTCTACGTTTGTCGGAAAGATAAAGGTAAATTCGGTCTTGTTCGCTCGGACAAGCGCACAATGCGCTTGTCGGCTGCGGGGGGCGAAGGGGCGGAATATGCTGGGTCCAAGGTCTCATTTTCTAGAAAATGATTCGGCATGCTTCGGAAGTGTGACGGCATCCGCGCGCGACGCGTGTTGAAAGTTGTCGTATGCGGTCGCGATCATGCGAGATTACTCGATTAATGTCTTAAAATATTAAAGAGCTAAATCTTTCGCTTGTCCCCGGACAGTGCTATACTTTGGATAAATTCACCGAATGGGGGACGAAGTCATGTATACGAACGAGTTTGCCAAGCTTTGGTTCAAGCTCACGAAAGATTTGCGGATTCATATGGAGACGCAGCTGGCCCCGACGTTGACCGAAAGCCAATTGAACGTTCTCGAGTACGTGCTCGCCGCGGATCGCATGAAGCCCTCCGATTTGATCCACTACCTGGCGACGACGCCTGCCGCCGTTACGACGCTGCTCGACCGGATGGAGAAGAACGAGCTGATCGAGCGCATTCGGGACGACCGCGACCGCCGCATCGTCTGGATCCACGTCACGCCGAAGGGCGTCGAACAATGCAGACGGGGCACAGACATTCGGGAGAGCTTCCTGACCGAATATTTAAGCCGCATCTCGGCGCACAATCAGCAGCTTTTGGTGTACTTGTTGGGTAAGATCACGAATGTCGAACACCAGCGCATTTCGTAATCGTCATTCTTTCTCCGCGTCGAGCGCTTCTCCGGCTCTGACGGCAACCGCAAGCTTGTCCAAGTGACGATTCATCTCTTCGCTCTTCGCGACCAATGTAGAAATCATACGAGGCGTCAGCAACGGATCGCCGCTTTCCAACGTTATCTCATCCAGCGACAATACACGGTAGCGCGTCTTGCCTCCGTCGATATATTTATGGACCCAGGTCGGAATCGCATCGACTTCCGCGACGGTCGTTACGGCGGCGCCGTCCGCTTGGTACGTTTTCCGAAACGTGACCTTGAGGACGGCGCCGTATTCTTTATAGTCGC
>JAPSKX010000181.1 GCA_031181325.1 Paenibacillus sp. | reverse complement strand
GGCGACGAGGTCGTTCAGCTGTACGTGTCCGACGTCACGGCGTCCGTCACGAGGCCGGAGCTCGCGCTCAAGGGCTTCCGCAAGGTGCGGCTCGCGCCGGGAGAGACGAAGACGGTGACGTTCCGGGTCGGTCCGGAGCACTTGCAGCTGATCGGGAAAGACTTGAAGCCCGTCGTCGAGCCCGGCGAATTCCGGCTGCTCGTCGGCCGCCACTCGCGCGATCTGACCGCTTGCAGCCTATACGTTACCGAGGAGGAGCAGGAATGAATTTCATCATCGGCTACGTCGGCGACCGCGCGCTGCCCGGCATGACGGGCGACGCGGTTCGGAAGCTGACGCATATGAACATCGCGTTCGGCCATGTGAAGGACGACGCGATCGCGATCGATCATCTGAAGCACCTGAGCGAACTGGAGCGGCTGAAGCGCGAGCATCCGTCGCTGCGCGTCCTGCTCTCCGTCGGCGGTTGGAGCGCCGGCGGATTTTCCGAGGCGGCGTCGACGGAAGCGGGCCGGAACCGCATGGCGGATTCCGCGGTCGACGTCTTGGCGCGGTTCCCGTTCGACGGCGTCGACCTCGATTGGGAGTATCCTTGCTACGCCGAAGCCGGCATCGCCGCATCGCCGGACGATAAGCGCAACTTCACGCTGCTGCTGCGGACGATGCGCGAAGCGTTCGACCGCAAGGGCGAGGTGGACGGCCGCGCGTACATGCTGACGATCGCCGCCGGCGCGGACCAGTATTACGTCGACGGCACCGAGATGGACGAAGTGCAGCGGTACCTCGATTACGTGCAGCTTATGACGTACGACATGCGGGGCGGCTTCCAGACGTTGACCGGCCATCATACGAACTTATTCACGCCGACGGGCGACCTGTTCCGCATCAGCGTCGACGCGTCCGTGCGCTTGTTCGAGAGGGCCGGCGTCCCGCGCGACAAGCTCGCGATCGGCGCCGCGTTCTACTCCCGCATGTGGAAGAACGTGCCGAACGTCAACCGCGGCCTGCATCAGATGACCGCCGGTTCGGGCGGATACGGCCCCGACTACGGCGAACTGGCGGCGTCGTATATCGAGAGGAACGGCTTCGTCCGGTATTGGGACGACGAGGCGAAGGCGCCGTTCCTGTTCGACGGCAGCACGTTCATCACGTACGACGACGAAGAGTCGCTGCGGCAGAAGTGCGCGTACGCCAAGCGAGAGGGCCTCGCCGGCGTCATGTTCTGGGAGTACAAATGCGACCCGACGGGACGGCTGTTGGACGTCATCCATCGGAGTCTAAGGGAGGAGAACGAGGCATGAAAGTCGGATTAAGCACGTACAGCCTGCTGAACGCATTGAAGTCGGGGGAAATGACCGTCCTGGACGCAATCGAGTGGATCGCCGCGAACGGCGGCGAGCATATGGAGATGGTGCCGTACGGGTACACCGTCGAGGACAATCATGAGCTCGCCGATGCGATCCGGGAAAAGGCCGCGGCCGTCGGCATCGAGCTGTCGAACTATTCGATGCCGGCGAATTTCGTCCAGCCCGACGAGGAGGCGTTCGAAGCGGAGATGGCTCGCGTGAAGCGCCATGTCGACGTCGTGCATCGGATGGGCGTGAAGCATATGCGCCACGACGTGACGGCGTTCACGATCCCGAAGGAGCAGACGACGATCCATTGGTTCGAAGAGAGCCTCCCGCTGATCGTGAGGGGCAGCCGCATCATCGCCGATTACGCCGCGCAGTACGGCATTACGACGACGATCGAAAACCACGGCTTCAGCGTGCAGGCGAGCGATCGCGTGCAGCGCGTCCTGCAGGCGGTCGATCGGTCGAATTTCAAAACGACGCTCGACGTCGGCAACTTCCTGTGCGTCGACGAGGACCCGATCGTCGGCGTCATGAACAACCTGCCGTACGCGTCCTTGGTGCACTTCAAGGACTTCTACATCCGCCCGTACGACGAGCCGCCCGGTGACGGCGTCTGGTTTTCCACGACGCACGGCAACTTCCTGCGCGGCGCGATCGTCGGCCACGGCGACTTGCCGATTCGCAAGCTCGTGAAGCTCATCAAGTCGTCGGGCTACGACGGCAACATCACGGTGGAGTTCGAGGGAATGGAGGAATGCAAGACCGCCTCGAAGATCGCCATGGACAATCTGCGCCGCTTCTGGGAAGAGGCGTGATCGGATGACGGGCCTATGCCTTTTTCTATGACAGCGCGCAGCTCCCCGGTCTCGGGGGGCTGCGCTTTTTTTGTTGTCGACCCCATCCGAACGTGGGTGCCGCCGCGCAGAAAATTCGGGAACGAGTGTGGTCTGGGGGAGTGGCTCTTTCCGAGATGATTCCTTTTGTTCAGGTCCGGGTTTTGTATGATTCTATAAGGAGAAGGCACGACTAGAACTCAAGCTGGCTCCGAGATAGACTAGGGGAGAGCATTTTCTATGTAAGAGGAGGTACATGTAGCGTGAAGGTGAGTATTCGGGAGCTTGCGGAGGAAATGGCGATTCAAATCGAAGGTTTCCGCAGCTTCGCGGATCGTCGAACGGGCAAGATCTTGTCCGTATCGGAGGAAGCGCTGGTGCGTGCGGAGGAGCTAGACGTCGAGGATTCGGAATACGCGGGACAGGACGAGGAGCTCCGGAGTGCCTTCGATGTGTACGCGAACTTCGAGCATTACGAAGAACTTCCGGACCTGTTCGATATTGACGAGTATGGAATGATGGCGGATTTCACATATTCCCGTCAAGACCCGTGTGTCGGGGAGTTGCTGGCTGCCGCGATCCGGGGGAAGGGTGCGTTTCGCAGGTTCAAGGACACGGTGCAACGGGTGGGCGTCTCGGAAGAGTGGTACCGGTATCGCGACGAGAGCATGAGACGGAAAGCGATCGAATGGTGCGAGGCCAACGGAATCGCCTACGAAGAGTAGTATAAGTTTACTCGCTTCGGCATTGCATCGAAGATGTCTTCGGTGACAGCTGAATAGCGGGATCGGCGAAAAATCGGGAGGTGCCTCTTCGCTGCCATGTTTGGTTTCGGGTCAGCGCTCTCTCCTAGCGAGGGAGGCGACGGCGGTCGCGATCAGGAGCGCGAGGGAAATCCAGCTCGATACGCGGAAGGCGTTGCCGAACCAGTACGCCGACCAATTCGAGTCGCCGAAGATCCAGAGCAGGAATGTGCTTGTGAGCCCGATGCCTTCCGGGTTGTTGTCCATGCCGGCGACGTAATTGAGGCCTAGGTGCAGCGTGACGAACAACGAGAACAGGGCCGGGACCAACAGGCAACGGAACAGGCTCGCTCCGCATCGCCGGGCGACGAGCACGTAGACGGAAGCCAGCGCGAGCGCGACGATCAGGAATGTCATGGCGGTACCTCCATCCAATCGCAAGAGCTTTGGAAAATTGTCTCAGACTCGCAACGGAAGATCGGAGAAACGGTTAGAAAAAGTTCGAGTTCGCTGTATGGTGGGGAAGGGGGCGAGAGGGGGGGCGGAACTTTTCCGAGGTGATTCCTTCTGTTCAGGACGGTCGGCGATCACGTGGCGGAGTAGTCGCGACGGGCTTGTCCGTCCTAGTTTGCGTCGGGCGCGGCCGGACATCCACCTCGTCCTCGGAGGCGATCCACCCTTGTGACGCTCCGGACCGAGGTCCGGAGCGACAGCCGATCTCGGGCGGTTAGCTCGCGGGATTGCCGTAGATCGCCATCCACTGCTGCCAGATCGCGAACTGGCTCCCGTTCCACTGCAGCGTATTGACCACGTACCCGAACGAGTCCGCGTTGTACAGACCCGTGATGCGCTGGTACGCCTGAATCTCGTATACGCCGTCACGATCCAGGTCGACCGGATAGAAGCCGCTCACCCCGTTCGCGTCGCCCTGAACCGGCTTCAGCAGCTTGCCGTTCGCGTCGTACAGCTGCGACAAGTAGTCGGCGCCGCGGCCGCTGATGTCGATGAGGTAGTCGGTCTTCGTCGCCGGGCTCGACACCTTCACTCTGTAGCCGTCCATGTATTGAACGGTGTAGCGGTTCCGCTCGTTGTAAGCGTTCGTGTCGAACAGCTTGCGAGCCTGATTGTGCACGAACGAGAAGACGTAGTTGTACGTCAGCGCCCCCGAGCCGCCGGAATCGATCGTGACGAGAATGTCCTTCGCGCCGTCCTTCGTGAAGTCGCCGAGGAACACGGTCGGGTTGTAGCCCGCGTTCGCGTTCGGATCGAGCGCGATCGTATACACCTTCTTCGTCGCGCCGCATTGCACGTTAACGGTAGTGTTCTGGAGGAACGGACTGCCTTGCTCCGGACTCTTATCCGCTGTCAAATACACATAGTCCGGCACGCCGTCCCCGTTCACATCCCCGTATGCGCCGCTAACGACCACTTGCTGCCGATAATACCCGCCATAAGGAAAATAAGCTCCATAGAAGGAAGCTGCGTCCATGATTCGCCACACTCCAGTTGGAAAATGTTCTCAGCCTAGTGTATGCGTCTATGGGCGAAGGGTGCGCAGCTGCTTCGGCGAAACGCCGAATGTACCGGAACGAATATCGACCGGATCGGACATTCGGCAAGACTATACATAGTATATAAACGAGTACGTGGATCATACACCCCTCGATATCGCTGAAGGCCACGGTAACTTCTTCGTTAATCTCTACGTTCCTACCCGCCATGTCCAAGCAGCCTCTATCGATCATCGCCGCGAATTCGGCTCGCATAATGACCGCATCCGGCTCGACGTCGACGGCGTCGTAACGGCGCTCGTAGGGCTATAAAGATTAAATAAGCTGACTATCTTCGTCAGTAGAAATCTAGTGCTTTAGACGGTACACTGGAATGGGATATATTTACTAGATTAACAATTTCACATGCGGTTACAAACGATGGGAACAGCGAGGTAGCGTTATAATGGAGCTCTTGTATATTTGGTTTCATGATTACGGACCCTTCCGTAAACAAGGTTTTCAACTGAGCGCGGAGTTTCGGTTCGAATTCGAGTGGGACGAAGCGACGTTAACCGAAGGGGGGATGGTTGCGGGGACATTGATCGTAGCGTCCAATCCGGAATTTGTCCCTGACTACTTCGATGTTCCGATGAAGAAGGAGAAGTTCCTCGACCCGGACCGTGCGGTCATCACCAACATTACAGCGATCGTCGGCGAAAACGGGGCCGGGAAAACCCGCTTCCTCGATTATGTGAAGAATGTTCTCGTTCGCGCCCAGGGCCAAGACGTTCGTAATGCGCTGATTGTTCTTCGTAACGAGCAGGGCGAAGCGGAAATATTGTATGACCATACGGTTATACACTTACGGGACGTACGCGGTCATGAGTCGCTGCCGATCAAGCGGAAGCAGGGGAAAACGGATAGTAATCAACGACTGCCGAACAGCTCCGTCTTGTTTCTCTCCAACCTGTACGATCACAGCTATGAGGGAAGCGTGACGAATTACTACAATTTATCTACGAATTATCTCATACGAGCGGATAAAGCGCGCCGCATCGAAGACGGAACGGCTGCGATAGAGCAACCTGAGACCGAAGTGCATCGCGACGAAGACGTGAGCCGTCAGGTCATTCTAGTTCATGATTATCCGGAGCGATTCGACGAACCGCTTCCTGTGCGGGTACCGGATCGGTTGGTCGTGAAGCTTCGACCGATCGGCGCCACGGACGAGAAACAGTTGGGTCGGTTCGCGCCGTTTTTTAGTAGAATCTACACGTTTGTCGAAGGAAAATTGACTGCCGAACGGGAGCCGGCACAACGCCGGCCCACTGTCGATGTTCTTCTTAGAATAAGGAAGAATTTGTTTATTTATCAAGCGTATCGTACGCTGCTCTGGACGTTCTTGAAGGAAATGTCCGCATTTCCCGATGACCATCTCATGGAAGCGGACGACGAATGGCTTCAGAGGTCATTGCCGGAAAAGGCGAGTATTACTGTTTATAAGAATTTTATCAGAACGTTCTTGCAAGCGATGCTCAACCGAGCGAAGGCCAAATCCCGAGACGACGTCGAATGGCTTCGTCAAGTGAGCGAAATGCCGAATTTATTCGATCGATTTGCCGGCCGCTCGTCGCAGTGGACGGATCCGGTGTTCTCGATCCCGATTAGACGCGAGAATGTGATGGCGAGCGAAAGTTATGAATTCGTAAAGACGTACCGCGGATCTTACCGATTCTATGCTTATTTGGATTTCGAATGGCCGCTCAGTTCGGGAGAGAAGGCAATGCTGAACGTATTTTCGCGTCTGTATACAATAGCAGACGGACAGCCGGCCGGCGACAACCTTCGATTAACGAACAACGTACTGTTGCTTATCGACGAGGGGGATTTATACTTGCACCCGGAGTGGCAGAGGAGGTTTATCGACCGCCTCATTCGATTTCTATCCGTCGCGTATGCGAAGCGCCGTCGTATCCAAATCATCTTGACGTCGCATTCGCCCTTCCTCTTGTCGGACGTGCCGGCTTCTTGCGTGAATTACTTACAGCGGGAAGAGGAGCGAACGGTCGTCTCGGACGGTCTCTCCAGGAAGAAGCGAACGTTCGCCGCTAACATCCATGATCTATTTTCTATGGGCTTCTTCATGAGCAGCACCGTCGGCGAATTCGCGAAGAACAAAATTACCGAAGTCATCGACATGCTGAAGGAGATGGAGCAGCGGCAGGAAGAGAGGCAGAGGGAAGGGTTGCCGTACGAGGCACCGAACAAGGAAGATTTGGATTCCGCCTTCCGCGTCATCCGACTGATCGGAGAGCCGTTGATTTACGGTCGGTTATTGGACATGTACAATAATCTGCTGCCGGACCGCAGACAAGAGGAGCATGCGCGGCGGCAGCTCGAATACTGGCGCGGCGAACTAGCGCGGCTCGAGGGAAAGCAGGCGGATCGTCATGATTAATATTTACGAAGCGGCTCACGACCAGCTTGCGCAGCGTCACTATCGGGAGATCGTCGACCAGATCGGCAGGAGCCGCGGGCGCAAGGTACCGGTTTTCGATCAATGGTTTCAAAGTTTCGACCCGACTTATAACCTGGAGGTCGTCATCACCGCCAAACCCGACAAGCTCGCGGAAATCCGGAGCAAAATCGGGAAAGCGCCATTCCCGTCGTTCGTCAACTATTTCCTGACGATGTATACCTACTTTTCCAAGGGGACCAATAGTTTCATTGGCAATAGGGACTATAACGCAATGAAATTGATGGAAGACCTTGGCATACGCGTCTGTCCGCTCTGCAACCGGAATCACATCGGCAACGTCGAACGTCCGGGCAAGGGGAAGAAGCGGACGAGCCAACTGGATCACTTCCATAACAAGTCCCATTATCCGTATCTTGCGATGTCGTTTTTTAATTTAATCCCGTCCTGCCCGAGTTGCAATCATACGAAGGGGATCGCCGACATTGACCTGTCGCCGTATGCTTCGATCGATCTGGATCCCTTGATTCGGGTCGGATTTAACATTCAGGACGTGGATTACCTGTTCGACGAGAGGAGACTCCACGTATCGCTGACCGAGGATCCATCGATTCGGAATAACGTTCGACGGCTCGGTCTGGAGAGCTTATATAAGACGCATAACGACGTCGCATTCGAAATGCTGGAGAGATTCAGAATGTATTCGAAGTTAATGCGCAAGGAAGTGCTCGACACATTCCCGGGGCTATTCCGAGGGGAAGAAGAGATTCGTAACACATTGTTCGGCAGCTACTTGCAGAAGGAGAACTTGAAGAAGCAAGTGCTGGCGAAGTTGAAGAAGGATATCTTCGAACTGTTGGTCCGCTACGAACAACAACGTACGGGGACCGTGTAGTCGGTTCCGTTCATCTATAAGACGTTAGCTTCTGCTGCGCCCGAAGGCGACGACGGCGGTCGCGCACAGCCAGGCGAAGGAGACCCAACTGGAGATCCGGAACGCGCTGCGGAATCGCTCTATCGACCAGTTCGTGTCGCCGAAGATCCAGTGCAAGTAGGAGCTCGAGAGGCTTATGCCCTCTGGGTTGGGGATAAGGCTGACGACATAATTGATGCCGAGATGCAGCGTCACGAACAACGAGAACAGCGTCGGGACGAGCAGGCGGCGGAACAAGCTTACGCGGGATTTCCGGGCGATGAGCAGATAGACGACAACGAGGAGTAGCGCAATCGGCAGCAACGACATGGCGAGACCTCCAGAGCGATACAGGATACGGAAAATTGTCTCAGACCCGAAGGCGATCGTCAATCGATAGGAGTGTGTCTGGAAAGTATAATTCAACCAGACGCATGGCTCCTTACATCGCGTGCTTGCGATTCGGTACTCCATGGCGGAGTTACGAGACGGATGGGTCGCTTTCTTGAAGAGAATTACACCTAATCGATGTGGATGCGGTTCGCCCGCAGTTTCGTTCCGGTGGGAGCGAGCCTGCGGGCTTTTTTTTAGGACTGTGCCACGGGAATGCAAATTGGATGTGGCAGGATTGAGGATGGAACGGTAGACTTGGGGGAATGGAGCATTTTCGAGGGGGAGGGGATTGGTTTCGTAGCAGTTCGACGGGGAGTAGGCAAGGGAGCATGTCCGTGGCGATGGATCGGCCCGTTCCGCTGGAATGCCCCGATGCGGGGGTTTCATATATTTCATGCAATAGGCGTCATGTAGAGAAACAAGATGACTGTGGAGAGGAAGAACCTGAGCAATGAGCGACAAACCGAAACAACAACCTACTGCGACCCTTGGAGACACTGCGAAAGCGACGGTGTTTCCGATCCTGTTCGCCGTCAGCGTCGTACATCTGTTGAACGACACAATGCAATCGACGGTGTCTTCCATTTTCCCGATTCTGCGGGATGAGCTCGACCTAAGTTACGCGCAGATCGGCATGATCACCCTGGCGATGAACTTGACCGCCTCGCTCTTGCAGCCGTTGATCGGCCTGTTCGCCGACAAGCGCCCGCTGCCGATCATCTTGCCTGTGGGCGTGTGCTTCACCCTTGCGGGGATTATTACGCTCGCCTTGGCGCCGACGTATGCCCTGATCTTGCTGGCGGTGACGATGATGGGCATCGGATCGGCCATCTTCCACCCGGAATCGTCGAGAGTCGCCTATCTAGCCGCGGGGCAAAGACGAGGGCTAGCCCAATCGATCTTCCAGGTCGGGGGCAACTTCGGCAGCTCGCTCGGGCCGATCATGACGGCGGTGCTCTTCGTCCATGTCGGGCAATTGGGCGTCATCTGGTTCGCCTTCGCCGCGATCGCCGGCATCGCGATCCAAACCTATGTGGCTCGGTGGTACGGGAAGAAGG
>JAPSKX010000025.1 GCA_031181325.1 Paenibacillus sp. | reverse complement strand
CTCGCGAAGAACGGCATTCGGTCTCGTTCGGTTTCCTCGCCGATGTTTTTTTGGTACAATCCTAACTTAATGTAGGCGAAGACGGAAGCGGAGGGAACGACATGAGTCGGCGATACCGGATTACCCGCTCGTTTCAGACGAACGAAGTCGGGGACAAGACGATTACATTGGAAGAATGCAAGCGGTATTTCGCGTCTCGACCGGAATTCGAATACACGTCCGTATACACGGTCAAGGGCAGCGGCGGCGCGGCCAGCATGTCCATCGAAGGGGATTTCTTCCTATGGACTTACGGCGACGCGAGAATCCCGTTCCGGCACTACGACGGCGATCTGTATGTGTCCGGGGCCAACGAGGCGGTCATTCCGAAGATGCTGGAGGTCGCGAGCGCATTGGTGGCGGACATCGAAGAAGGGTAATAGAAAGCGGCAGCTCCGGACCGACTACGGTCCGAGGCTGCCGCTTTCTTGACGCTTACCGCTTCTGCGGAATGGCATCCGAACGACGACCTTGGAAGGCGGATCGCTCTTGCTGCCGCGCGCGGCGCTTCGAGAATAACTAGATCACCCGTTTCGCGGAGAGGAAGCGTCCCATCCAATGATCGTCGAGCTGCGTAACGGTGACGCCGATGCCGACGCGGAACGTGTGCAGCACCTTGCCGCCGCCGACGTAGATCGCGACATGTCCGACGCGGTCGACGCCTTCGCGGTCGGCTCGCTTCGGCGTCGTGAAGAACAGCAGATCCCCTTTGCGCAGGTCGTCGAACGCGACCGGCTTGCCGAGACCGCTCTGCTGGCGCGAGTTCCGCGGCATATCCATGCCGTGCATCTCGTATAAGTAATTCACGAACGACGAACAGTCGAACGTCGCCGTCTGGCCGAGATCGGCATCAAATTCGTAAGGAGTGCCGAGATAGGCGAGGCCGGCTTCGATAATCGAGTCCGCGGTCCGCTCCCAGGCGGGTCGCTTCGCGAACGGCACGTAGTCGGTGGCGCCCGTGCGCGCATACCCGATGCTTCCGTTCGCGACGACCTTCAGCCACCCGTCGCCGGCTTCGCCGAGCACGACGACGGCTTGTCCGGCCTTCAAGCCGGGGCCGACGACGTCGCTCTTCTCGTTCATGTCCTTATAGAGCGTCGCGGCCTTCAGCAGCTTCGCGGATACGGTATACGAGGCGTTCGGGTATTTCCCGGGCACGTCCGACACGGGATCGTCGTCGTTTTCCGAATCGACGAGCGTCGCGGTAGACGTCTTCGCGTCCCACTGCACCGTCAGGCCGAGCGCTTCGGCTGCCATTCGAATCGGTATGTATGTAGTGCCTTTGTAGTTCATGCTTCCCGGCACGCGTTCCGTGCCGTTATGGAACGTCGTATCCGCCGCGAACGACTGGCCGTTCGCCGACCACCGGAACGACGCCAGCACCGCTTCGACGGAAGCGGGCGCCGCCGAGGCGACTAGATTCGTACCGGCGATCGCGACGACGCAGATCGCTGCCGCCCCTGTCATCCATTTCCTCATGCCACATCATCTCCCGCACTTGTAGACCGTTCGTCGGGCGGAAATGTTTCTCTTTTTCGAGCGGGAATTGTTTCCAAACGGGCGGTCTCCGGCGGATCGATGCTATGATAAGGAACATACGCTTACCGTTGGGAGACTTGCGATGAAAGTTTTTATACGTCACAGCGCAAGAGACGTGCAGCGCGTCTGGAAGCAAATTCTCGTGTTCGAATCGATCTATATGGCGGCGACGGGTCTGTTGTTCGTCCCGGCGCTCGTCTTTCTCTTCCATCGCTTCCTGAAGGCGATCGGCTCGAATCTGCTGTTGAACGGAGACGTCTACCGCTTGGCGCTTAGTCTCGAGGGCGGCGCAGTTCTGGCGATCGTCGGCTTCGCGGCCGGCATGATCATGTTTCTCGACTTCGGAACGGTCATCGTCATCGCGCAGCAGCGCTTGTTCGGCCGCGACACGTACATCTCGGACGCGTTCGCCACGGCGGCGCGCGCGGTGCCTCGGTTGCTCGGGCTCGGATGTATCCAATGGGTGCTGCTGCTGTTCACGTTTTCCCCTTGGGTCGATACGCCGCTCGCCGGTCTGTTGCTCGGGAACGTGAACGTGCCGATCGTGCTGGTGACGCAACTGTACGAGTCGAAATTTTTGCTTTTTCTCTATGCGCTCGCCTTGGCCGCCGCGGCGTACTTGTTCCTGCGCTGCGTCTTCGCGATGCATTTTATTTTAGTCGAAGGGCAAACGACGGCGCGGGCGATCCGCAGCAGCTTCGCGCTCACGCGCAGAAATATGGGCACGCTCGTCGTGCACATCGCGCTGCTCAACGCGGCGATCTATGTTGCGGCGGCCTCCGCGGTGTACGGCGCGTCGTACCTGATCGAGCGCTGGGAATCGCCGCTGCGGTTCGTCGTGGCCGACTGGTACGTGCCCGTCGCGAGCTTGCTGGCGCTGCTGTTCGCGACGCTTACGGTGCCCGTCAATCTCGTCTTGTTGACGCGATTGTTCTACGTGATGCGGCGGGCCGCAGGCGTTCCGTTCGAAAATCGGCTGCGCCTGTCCCGAAGCCGCGTGCTTCGGCATCTGGAGTTCGCGCTGAAGCGGTATTTCCGCACGCGGAACGTCCGATACGCCATCGCGCTCGCCGCGCTCGTCTATGCGGCGGGCATGCTCGTCTTGCACCAATCGTACGGCGATCGGCTGATCTATTTGGATTGGAACGTGAAGGTGATCGCGCATCGGGGCGATATCCACGCGGCGCCGGAAAACACGATGGCGAGCGTGCGCGCCGCAATCGAAGGAGGCGTCGACGCGGTCGAGATCGACGTGCAGCTGTCGAAGGACGGCGTCGTCGTGCTGCATCACGACTACACGCTCGAACGCGTCGCGGGCGTGCCGCTCCCCGTCCATGAGCTGACGTATCCGGAGCTTCTCGCGCTGGAGGTGAAGGGGGGCTGGACGAGCATGCCGGCTGAACGGATCGCGACGCTGGAGGAGGCGCTGCAGGAGGCGGCGGGAAAGACGAAGCTCGTCGTCGAGATCAAGCCGTACGGCGACGCGGACGCTCTGGCGCGCCGAACGGCCGAGCTTATCGCCGCTTCGGGCATGACGCCGGAAGTGTACGTCCAATCCTTCGATTACGGCGTGCTCCAGACGGTAAAACGCGAGCTGCCGGAACTGAAGGTCGGTCAAATCTTGTTCGCGGCCGCAGGGGACGTCTCCTTGCTCGACGTGGACTTCTACACGATCAGCCAGACGATGCTGTCCGAGCGGTTCATCTCCCGCGCGCATGCGTTAGATCGGGAAGTGTGGGTGTGGACCGTCAACATCGAACGGAATATGCGGGAGACGCTCACCTACGACGTAGACGGCATCATCACGGATTATCCCGGGAAGCTGCGTTCGCTCGTCGGGATCGAATGAAACAGGGCTTGCAAAGTCGCCCCCGAATCGGATAGAATAGGTCAAACGAATCGTATCGAAACGCTTTGAACGGAAGCAGTAGCGCGAAGACGTGTCGGATCAGAGAGTCGGCGGAAGGTGCGAGCCGAACCGAAGCTTGCGCGCGAATTACGTCCGGGAGCATCTCTCCGCGAAACCGCCGAAGGCGGAAGGGAGAGACGGGAGTCGCCGTTATCCGACGCGAGAGTGGAAGACGCAGGCGTTCGCAAGAGCGGTGCGTTTTCAAGTAGGGTGGTAACGCGATGACTCGTCCCTTGATAGGGGGCGGGTCTTTTTTGCGTATAGAAAACAGTTAAGGGAGTGAGTGTCATGGCGAACGACATCGCGAACGCACGGACGACGGATTTATTGGTGGATTTGGAATATCGCGGGCTGATTCAGCAGACGACGAACCGCGAAGCGCTGGACGAGAAGCTGAAGCAGGGGCGGATCGCTTTGTACAGCGGCTTCGATCCGACGGCGGACAGTCTCCACATCGGACACTTGCTTCCGGTATTGACGCTCGTTCGGTTCCAGCAAGCCGGACATGTGCCGATCGCGCTGGTCGGCGGGGGCACGGGGCTGATCGGCGACCCGAGCGGTCGTTCGGCGGAGCGTTCGCTCAATACCGACGATATCGTAGCGCAATGGACGGACAGCCTCAAGGGACAGCTGTCCCGGTTCCTCGACTTCGACGCGAAGGATAATCCGGCGAAGCTCGTCAGCAACTACGACTGGCTGAAGCCGCTCGACGCGATCTCGTTCCTGCGCGACGTCGGCAAGTACTTCACGGTGAATTACATGCTTGCGAAGGATTCGGTCCAATCGCGTCTTGCGAACGGCATTTCGTTCACGGAATTCAGCTACATGATCCTGCAGGCGTATGACTTCTACAGGCTGAAGCAGGACCACGACTGCTCGCTGCAGATCGGCGGCAGCGATCAATGGGGCAACATTACGGCGGGCCTCGACTTGATCGGCAGGCTCGGCGGCGGCGATGCGTACGGGTTGACGCTGCCGCTCGTGACGAAGAGCGACGGCAAGAAATTCGGCAAGTCCGAATCGGGCGCCGTATGGCTCGACCGGACGAAGACGCCGGTGTACCAGTTCTACCAGTTCTGGATCAACACGGACGACGCCGACGTCGTGAAGTTCCTCAAGTACTTCACGTTCCTGACGCCGGAGGAGATCGAGGCGCTCGAGGAGGACGTGAAGTCGCGTCCGGAGCAGCGCAACGCGCAGCGGACGCTCGCGCGCGAGGTGACGCGCCTCGTACACGGCCAAGGCGCGGTAGACACGGCGGAGAGCATTACGCGGGCGTTGTTTTCGGGCGACTTCGCGTCGCTCAGCGAAGCGGATCTCGTCGAGGCGCTCGCCGAGATGCCGACGACGACGTTCGAGGGCCAGGCGGAGACGGGCCTGATCGATCTCGTCGTCGCGGTCGGCGCGGCGCCGTCCCGCCGCCAGGCGAAGCAGGATATCGAGAGCGGCGCGGTGCTCGTTAACGGCGAGAAGCAGACGTCGATCGACTTCGTCGTCGGCCCGGCGCAGCGGCTGTACGGCACGTACGTGGTGCTGCGGCGCGGGAAGAAGAATTACTACCTCGCGAAATTCCAGTAAGAGTTGAAGGAGCTGTCCCCGGTCGATACCGGCGGGGAGGCTCCTTTTTTCATGGGGAGCCGCCGGATATTGCGCCGTACCGGCAGCGAAATCGCCGGGTCGTCACGGATTCGGGATAGCATTATCGGAGGGAAGCGGCGTTGCGGCACTGTTCGGGACTTTCCCCGTAGGCGTTGGCGAACGCACGATAGAATGAGCTTGTGCTTGAATAGCCCAGGCTCAGTGCGATTTCCGTAACGCTGGACCGGGTCGTCCGCAGCAGACGCACCGCTTCTTTCATTTTAAGCTTCAGCACATATTGATAAGGGGTTTCACCTATAGCGGCTTTGAAGAAACGAATGAAATGGTAACGGCTTTGCGCGGCGATCCCCGCCAGCGTATCGACCGAGATCTCCTCTCGGTAATGGCCATGAATATAGTCAAGGACTCGGTGCAGATGACGATCGCTGCCGGCGACCCGCATACGGGATTTCGGTTGCGATAGAACCGGATGGCCGCTGCCGGTCATGACGGCGGATAAATACGTCATCACCTGCATCTCCGTTTGTTCTTGAATCAATCGGTCGCGCGGATCGCATCCCAGAAGCGTATCCGTCCATTGGCGAAAATACCGCGATAACTGCAACGGATCGAACATCTGCCGCGCTTCCCATTCCGATTCGGTTCGAAGTTCGGTGCAGGCGAACCCTTCCCGCCGAATTTTGAAAATGATTAATCTCGACAGGCTGCCTGCCTTGAAGGAGTGCCGTTCGCCGGGATGCTGAACGAGCGCGCCTCCATCGCTCAACCGGTAATCTTTGTTCTCCTGAGTAAAGTGGCAGTGCCCTTGTACGGGAACGGTGATTTGGTACTCGGAATCATGCGCGTGAGGCTGGTTCGAAAATGCTCCGTCGATTCGCCATAGCTCCAGCATCGGGGTTGTGATTTGTACGATCATTGTTCTTCACCCGGAACCATTGTACCATGGAAATCCGGCATTTTCGGTCATCGATCGCGCAATTTTTCGGATGAACTGCCGTCCGGCGTCGGGTAGGATGGGGAGAAAACGAAAAGGTGATCGAGATGTCCAGTTTTTCCGCAGCGCCCGCGCCTAAACAAATCGCCGGCACCGCACTGCTCGGTGTCAGCGCGGCGCATTTGCTGAACGATGTCATGCAGAATGCCGTTCCCGCCGTATTTCCGATGTTCCAGCAATCGATGAAGCTCAGCTTCACGGAGATCGGCTGGATCGGATTTACGCTGAATTTGACGGCGTCCGTCCTGCAACCGCTGATCGGAGCTTACACGGATCGAAAGCCGACTCCGTCGATGCTTCCGCTCGGCATGGCGTTCACGCTGCTCGGCATGGCCGGATTGGCGTTGGCGCCGAATTTGTCCATGCTCATCCTTTCCGCCGCTTTCATCGGCATCGGCTCCTCCGTCCTGCACCCGGAATCCTCGCGAGTGGCTCATGTGGCGGGAGGGAAGGGGAGAGGGCTGGCGCAATCCGTCTTCCAAGTCGGCGGCAATGCCGGGCAGGCGCTTGCGCCTCTCTTGGTCGCCTATGTCGTGACGCCGCGCGGTCAATCCGCGTTTCTCTGGTTCATGCTGCTCGCAGCGGCGGGAATCGTTATTCAGTCATATGTCGCTCGTTGGTACAAGGCGAAGTTGCAGTCCATGCCAGCGGAACGAAAATCGACGACTCCCGTCGTCCGGACAGCCCGATCGACCGGGTTTATTTGGTTCGTGGTCGGCGTGCTTGTTGTGCTCCTTTTTTCCAAATTCGTCTATCTGGCCGGAATGACCGGTTATTATGCCTTTTACTTTATGGAGCGGTACGGCCTTCCTTTGGATCGGGCGCAAACGACCCTGTTCGCGCTGCAGTTCGCCGGTATGGCCGGGACATTGTTAGGCGGGCCGCTGGCGGATCGAATCGGCCGCAAACAGGTCATTTGGTTCTCCATCCTCGGAACGGCGCCGTTCTCCTTGCTGCTGCCTTATGTCGGGCCGACCGGCGCTTTCCTCCTGTGTCTAGCCGTCGGCGGCATTCTAATGTCCGGTTTTTCGGTTATTATCGTCTACGCGCAGGAAATGCTTCCCGGCCGGGTCGGTATGATTGCCGGGTTGTTCTTCGGCCTTTCTTTCGGCTTGGCGGGGCTTGGTTCCGTCGCTTTGGGTTGGCTGACGGATCAGACCGGCGTCGCGTTTACGATCCGTCTTTGTTCTTATTTGCCGTTGCTAGGCATCCTTGCCTTCCTACTGCCGAAAGATAGGAAATTGATGCAGGGATAATCGTCAGGTGCCGCGACGAGCTCTGCAAGGGGAAGACAAGGCGTAAGCATAGATTTGCGATGCATATATTTACGAGGTATAATATACGCAAAGAATCGAACGGAGGTACGACCTTTGCGGATTAACAAAGAGCTTATGAAAGGAAGTACGGGAACGCTGCTGTTGAAGCTGCTGGATCAGGAGGACCGATACGGGTATCAATTGGTCAAGGAGTTGGAGCGGCAATCCGACGGAACGTTCGCGTTGAAGGAAGGGACGTTGTACCCGCTGTTGCACGGCATGGAGGCCGAACGATGGGTCGAGTCGTATTGGGAGGAAGCCGAGGGACGCAAGCGGAAGTATTACCGCATCACGGAGGAGGGCCGGCGTCAGCTGGGGGAGAAGCAGCGCGAATGGCGGCTGTTTCGCGGCGCGGTCGATCGGGTGCTCGGGGAGGGATCGGTATGAACGGGACCCATCCCGCCATTCGGAGCTATCTCGAGGAGGTCGCGAGGCAGATCAAGGCGAAGGATTGCCGCGACGAGATTATGGAGGAGTTATCCGGCCATCTCGAAGAGCTTATGACGTCCCGGAAGTCGGAGGGTGCGGACGAGGAAGAGGCGGCGCGCTGGGCCGTCGCGCAGATGGGCGAGACGCGAGAGGTCGCGAGCGGACTCAATCGAGTGCACCGGCCCCGTGTGCCTTGGGCGATGCTTAGCGCATTGACGGCCGTGCTAGCGGTTTCGCTCGTCGCCATGTATTCGGTACAGCTCAGCTACCGGGACGGAGGACGAATGGAGGGAGTCGACTTCGTCGGACGCCACGCCTTGTTTATCGGAATCGGTTCGGCGCTTCTCGCCGCGTTCAGTCTGGTTCGATACAGATGGCTGCTGCGCGCGCCGCGGGCGTTGTACGTCGCGACGATCGCGCTCATGATCGCTGCTTTCGTATGGGGAGAACAAGTCAACGGCGCCTCTAAATATATACAAGTCGGGCCGATGCTCTTGAATGTCATGCAATGGAGTCCCTACTTGCTGATCGTATCGGCAGCAGGGGCGCTGTATCGATCTAAAAATCGTTGGCGGGACGTCCTAGGGCTCACCCTCTGTTATACGGCGGTTCCGATGTTCTTGTTCGCTGCGACCCCGTCCTTCGGGGATTGGGTCGTGTATGCATCCGCGCTTGCTCTGCTGTTGATCGTTTCCGGAAGAGACCGGCGGTGGGCGGGCTCGCATCTCTTGCTGTCCGCGGGAGCGATAGCGGCCTATGTGACGGGCACCCGGCACGGCCGGCTCCGGATGGAAGCGTTCTTGGACCGTTACGACGCCCCTGCGGATGCGGGTTATCAATATATTCAGATTGAAGAAGCGCTTCGCTCCGCCGGGTGGTGGGGGCACGGTTTCGGCGCCGCGGCGCGCCAGCTCCCGTATATCCATTCGGAAACGATAATCACCTACATGATCTACAGCCTTGGATGGTCGTTCGGCTTGGTCGCTCTTCTCGCGGTCGGGTGGTTCGCCGCATTGCTGCTTCGAACGGTCTCGGCGGTCCAAGATGAGCGCGGGAAGCTGCTTGCCGGCGGCCTCATGGCGATTCTAACGACCCAAACGGTCTTGGGGATCGGGATGTCGTTCGGACTGTTGCCGATTTCGTCGATAACGATCCCGCTGATCGGGTACGGCGGGAACGCCTTGCTTCTGCAATTCGCGGCGATCGGCATCATCTGCGGCGTATATTGGAGGAAAGATATCGTGTCGCTTGCGCGAAGGAACGAGGATAGAGCCTGAAGCGGGACAGCGTCCCATGAATCAAGGCCGCCGAGGAAGTCCCGATTCGGGAGTTTCCTTCGGCGGCCTTGACCGTCTTGCCTTATCATTCCGAGGAATTCCTCCCCGAGCTTACCCTTACAACGCCTTGTCGTCGATGCCGCGCAGCCAGCCGTCGATGTCGCCGATGATCGACGCGACGCAGCCGTCCTCGAACGGAGAGCGCAGCCCGGCGCGCCGCACGAGCGCGGTGAACGATTCGCTGCCGCCGGCCCGGCACAGCCCGACATAGCTTTCCCACGCCTCGGCGCGGTCGTCGTTCGCCCGCTTCCAATACTGCAGCGCGCAAATTTGCGCCAGCGTGTAATCGATGTAGTAGAACGGGCTCTTGAAAATGTGCTGCTGCTGATGCCAAAATCCGCCTCGCGCGAGGAACGGCATATCGTCGTAGTCCCGATTGGGCAAGTATTTCCGCTCGACGTCCCGCCACGCCGCCTTCCGCTCCGCCGGCGTCATGTCCGGATTCGCGTATACGACGTGCTGGAATTCGTCGACGGCGACGCCGTACGGAATGAACGTAATCGCTCCCGCGAGATGCGAGAACTTGTATTTCGCCGTGTCCTCCTCGAAGAACGATTCCATCCAAGGCCATGCGAAAAACTCCATGCTCATCGAATGAATTTCGCAGGCGTCGAGCGTCGGATGGATGTACTCCGGCACGTCGAAGCCGCGGCTGAGGTACGCCTGGAACGCGTGTCCGGCCTCGTGCGTCAGCACGTCGACGTCGTGCGCGGTGCCGTTGAAGTTCGAGAAGATGAACGGCGCCTTATGCGTCCCGATGAACGAGCAATAGCCGCCGACGCGCTTTCCCTTCTTGCTCTCGAGATCCATCAGGCCGCCGTCCAGCATAAATCGGAAAAATTCGTCCGTCTCCGGCGACATCTCGGCGTACATCGCCTTCGCGCGGCCGACGATCCACGCGGGATCGCCCTTCGGCTTCGGATCGCCGGTCAGGAACGAGATGCCGTCGTAGTACCGCAGCTTCTCGAGGCCGAGCCGCTCCCGCCGGCGCTCGTGCAGCGCGGACGCGACGGGCACGATGTGCTCGAGCACCTGCTTGCGGAACGCCTCGACCTGCTCGGGGCCGTAATCGGTGCGGTCCATTCGCGCATATGCGAGCGCCGTGAAGTCGGAATAGCCGAGCTTCTTCGCGATTCCCGTGCGCAGCTTCACGAGGTCGTCGTAGATCCGATCGACCGTCTCCTCGTTCGTCTCGAAGAAGGCGTACCTGGCGTCCGCGGCGCGCCGGCGCGTCTCGCGATCCGTCGATTGCAGGAACGGCGCGAGCTGCGACAGCGTGCGCTCCTCGCCGTCGAACGCGATGCGAGCCGAGGCGACGAGCTTTATGTATTCGCTCGCTTTTTTGTTTTCTTCCTTGAGGTCCTCGACGATCGACGGATCGAACGTCTTCAGCGCCAGCTCGGCGGTATCGAACAACTGACGGCCCCATCGCTCCTCGAGCCGCGAGCGGAAGGGCGAAGCGATCAACGCCTTGTAGAAATCGGTGACGAGACCTTGATAGACAGGAGACTGCTCGTCGATGAATTCCTGCTCCGCCTTATAGAACGGGTCCGTCGTATCGATCGTATGCCGAATGCGCGCGATCGCGAGCATCGAGGACACTTCGACGCGCGCGGCGTTGATCGCTTCGAAGGCGGCCGTCGCCGACTCGAACGTATCGGCGCCGGCGAAGGCGTCGAACCGCCCCCGGAATTCGGCGGCGAACCTCTCCATATCGGGGCGGACGTACGGGTAATCTTGAAACTTCATGAACGTTCCTCGCTTCCCATCGCTAATGTCTATAAGTATACCGATTTGCGATCCGCTAGACCAATCCGCCGCCCCGCCAAGCCTCCCGACGCACCTGCGTCGGCGTCTTGCCGACCTGCGCCTTGAACAGGCGCGCGAAGTGGTACGACGTCTTGAACCCGCAGCGTCCGGCGATCTCGCCGACGGAGAGACCCGTATGCACGAGCATGTCGCCGGCGGCGAGCACGCGGTAGTGCCAGACGTACCGCATCGGCGTCGTATCCTCGTGCCGCTTGAACAAGCGGACGAGATGCTCCGGCGACACGCCGGCTTCCTTCGCGAGGTCGGCCAGCGACAGCTCCTCGCCGTAGCGGCGATGTACGGCCGCCTTCGCCGCCGTGACCGATTCATGAATCGCCGCTGCGTTAGGCGACTGCGTCGCCATCGCGGCGTACAGCTCGACGGCGGCGAGACCGAGCGCCCGGCCGGTCTCCGTCGTCAGCTGTCGCTTATCGCGCAGGGAGAGCATCAGATCCGTCAGCCGATTGAACTCCTCCGTCAGCGGCAGGACTCGGGGGAGAGGCTCGAGGCGCCGAACCGCCTCCCGCGGCCGTTCGACCGCGACGTCGATCCACCGGTGCCAGGTCGGCTTCGTTCGGTGGAATTCGAACGTCTCCGTCGGGCCCGGGAGCAGCAACGCCACATGGCCCGGCGGACATTCGAGGGGGGCGCCGTCGATGTCGACGCGCATCGAGCCGGAGTGGAGCAGCACGAATTGGACATGCTGCTGCACCCGAGGGCCGAACGCTCCGCCCGGGTCGTACGTGACGGTGCCGGGGGAGGCGCCGCGGATATTATCGTAGAAGTCGTCCATCGATCCCGCTCCTTCGCGCAAATATCAATTCTAGACACAATCATATCAGACGGAGCCATTGTTCGTCGTCGTCGTTCGGCTTATGATGAATGCAAATGCAAGAAGGAAGGGGAGAGACTGATGGTCGCCAATACAGGCATTCCGGAACGGTTGAACCCATTGTCGCGAGAGCAGGTCGATTTCTTCCACGAGAACGGGTACGTGCTGGTGAAGGGAGGCTGCAGCGCCGATCTGATCGATGCCTTCAACGGACACATTCGGGACATTCGTTCCGGAGACGAGATGCCGGATTGGGCGCGTCCGCGGAAGGGCAAAGAGGCGGTCGACGACAAGGATCGGTTCTCGGTGCGGCTGTTCAATCCGCACATTCACGACAGCTTCTCGAGACAGGTCATGAAGCTGCCGATCGTACGCGGCGCGCTCGCGCAAGTGATGGGCGACGAAGCGGTATGCGTGCAGAGCATGTATTTTTACAAAGAGCCCGGTTCTCCGGGGCAAGCGGCGCATCAGGACTACTACTATATTAAAGACGACCCGAAGTCGATGGTCGCGGCATGGATCGCGATGGAGGAGCTCGTCGACGAGGAGAACGGCTGCCTCTGGGTCATTCCGGGGACGCATCGCCTCGGCTTGCTGCCGCACGGCAAGGTCACGAATCTGGAGGAGCACGAAGCGTGGACGGACCAGACGGAAGGCGTCGAGCTGACGGATCAAATTCCGGTCATTATGGAGAAGGGGGACATCTTGTTCTTCCACGAGCTGCTCATCCATTCCTCGAATAAAAACCGCAGTAAAGACCGGTGGCGCCGTTCGTACGTATGCCACTACATTCGACACGATTCAACGGTGCTGCATCGGGAAGATTTGCGGGTCAAATACCCGTTGTATTAAAGCCTTCCCGCATCGGCGAAGCCCGCCTCGAGCGACTAGCTCTGGGCGGGCTTCGTCCGTTATGGTATTCTTTTTCCAGAGGAGGTCGGTTCGGTTCATGACATTGCACTCGCTGCTCGTGAAGGACAACATTCAGATCGTGTACGACGACGCGAAGCGGCACGTCTTGCTGGAGCTGTCGTCGGGCGGCTACCGGGAGCGGTACGTCGCGGCGCATATCGACGATCCGGCGGACATCGACGAGATCGCGGCCGCTTTGCTCGAGGCGAAGCGGCGGCTCTTGGAGCACCGGTAGGCGCTACGGCTTCCGGCGGCCCTGGATCGCTTCCGAGACGACGAACGCCAGATCGTCGTTGCCGAAGACGGACAGCATGTTCAGCACCGTCTCGTCCGCGATCTCCCCGGCTTCATCCTTCGGAACGGTGAGCTCCAGCGCGGCGAGCAGCTCCGGGTTGCTTCGCTGTCCGGGGTACGCGCGCTCGTACAGCTCCTGCGGGTCGAGGCCGCGGTTGACGCACCATTGGGCGAACGCGAGAATCATCATCCGTTCGTCGCTGCGGTAATTTTCGACGATCCGATCTTCCAGCTCTTTGCGGTTCATATTTGTACGAGCTCCTTCGCCTTGGTAATATAGGTTCATATATTATAGACATGCTAGGAGCGCGAGCACAATGATTATGAACGAAAAGATCAGAGCGTCGGAGGTCGCGCTCATCGGTATCGACGGCGAGGATCTCGGCGTCGTCAAGACGTCGGAAGCGCTTGCGATGGCGCGGAAGCTCAAGGTCGACCTCGTCTGCGAGTCGCTGTTCCAGTCGCCGCCGCCGTGCCGGCTCGTCGGCGCGGGCGCCGCGCGGGACGCCAAGCAGCAGGAGAAGCGGAAGGCGCGGGAGCCGAAGACGAAGGAAATCCGGCTGACGCCCGGCATCGAGACGCATGACCTCGATACGAAGCGGACGCAGGCGGAGCGCATTTTGAAGGGCGGCGACGCGGCGCTGTTCGTCGTGAAGCTGTCCGGCGCGAAGGAAGGCGAGGCGGCGAAGCGGCTGCTCGAGGAGCTGATTCGGGAGCTCGCGCCGTATGGAACGAAGAAGACCGGTATCCAGCTCAGCGGCAAGCAGGCGTCGGTGCAGCTGGATCCGAAGGGGTAAGCAGCGTTTTCGAAAGAGGAGAGGTGTACCGCTCTAATGAAAATCGTAAATACGTTCGTGAAAGTGTCGCCCGACTGTCCCGTGGAGCACAGCGTCGTACCCGTCTCCAAGAAGGAGGGGAAGACCGCGGCGGAGGTCCAATACGACATCCTGACGGAGCATCCGTATACGTACGACCTCGACGACTTGATCGTAGAGACGTATATTCGGCATAAGCTCGCCGGCGAAGACGTGGACGAGGCGCGGCGGGCCGAAGTGCGGGCGCAGCTGCTGTCGAAGGGTCAACCGTGCATGCGCGCGTCGATGCTGCCGAAGAAATTCGGCTGGGGGGTCCACTACGACGAGGCCGGACGCATCGCGCTCGTTCCGATGGAGTCGGAGGCCTATCAGCGTTTCTTGGAACGAACGGATTTGAAAATCGAATTCGCGATGCGAAACAAGAAAGCGGGGAGCGGGGCATGATGAACGCGGAAAGAGTAAGTCGGATGATCGAGGCGATTCGCCGGAACGTCGGTACGGTCGTCGTCGGGAAGACGGAGACGGTCGATTTATTGCTGACGGCGCTGCTCGCGAACGGGCACGCGCTGCTGGAGGACGTTCCGGGTACGGGGAAGACGTTGCTCGCGAAGTCGCTCGCCCGCTCGCTCGGCTGCGACTTCAAGCGAATCCAGTTTACGCCGGATTTGCTGCCTTCCGATGTAAGCGGAATCAATTTTTATAATCAGAAGACCGGCGAATTCGAATTTCGGCCCGGCCCGCTGTTCACAAACATCCTGCTCGCGGACGAGATCAACCGCGCGACGCCGCGGACGCAGTCGAGCCTCTTGGAATGCATGGAAGAGCGGCAAATTACGATCGACGGCGTCACGCATCGGCTGGAGGCGCCGTTCCTCGTCGTCGCGACGCAAAACCCCGTCGACAACCAAGGCACGTTCCCGCTGCCGGAGGCGCAGCTTGACCGGTTCCTCATGAAAGTGCCGGTCGGATATCCGTCGCATGCGGAGTCGCTCGCGATGCTGCACCGCTTCCGCGAGGACAACCCGCTCGAGTCGCTGGAGCCCGTCGCCTCCGCCGCCGACATCGTGGAGGCGCAGCGCTTCTCGCGGTCGGTGGCGATCCGCGAAGAGCTGCTCGACTATATCGTGCGCTTGGCGGAGGCGACGCGGACCGACGCCGACGTGCTGCTCGGCGTCAGCCCGCGCGGCTCGCAGGCGCTGATGCGGGCGTCGCAGGCGCACGCGGCCGTGAAAGGGCGGGAGTACGTCTCGCCGGACGACGTCAAGGCGGTGGCGGTGCCGGTGCTGGCGCACCGGATCTTGACGCGCAGCGCGGCGAGAACGCGCGATTCGGGCGGCGCCGACGTCGTGCGCAAGCTCTTGAACGGTCTCGAGGTGCCCGCGGAGCCGACGCCGTCGGCGCGGGGGTGACGGGCGATGCTCGCCTGGATGCTGGTCAACGCGGCCGTCCTGCTCGGGTTGATCGCTTGGATCTACGGGAAGTTCGCCCTGAAGCATGTCGGGTACGCTCGGCACTTCTCCAAGGAAGCCGTATTCGCCGGCGAAGAAATCGAGATGGTCGAACGCATCGTCAATCGCAAGCTGCTGCCGCTCCCCTGGGTCCGGCTCGAATCGATGATGGCGCAAGGGCTCGTCTTCGGCGAACAGCATAATCTCGACATTCGGGGCGGAGATCGGTTCCAGAATCATATTAGCCTGTTCAGCCTTCGTTCGTATCGCCAGATCGTTCGTCGCCACCGCGTCGTCGCCGCGAAGCGCGGCTACTTCGTGCTCGACTCGGCGACGATGACCGCGGGCGACCCCGTCGGCCTTACCCGGCCGTCGCGGCGCTTCCCGCTGTCGCTCGCGCTGACCGTCTACCCGGAGGTCGTTCCGATGCGGGAGGTGCCGCTTCCGGCGCACAGCTGGCTCGGCGACGTGACGGTGCGGCGGTGGATCGTCGAGGACCCGTTCCTCACCGCGGGCACGCGCGAGTACCGGTCCGGCGACGCCCTGCGGTCCGTCAACTGGAAGGCGACGGCCCGCACGGGCCGGATGCAGGTGCACCGGAACGACTACACGGCCGATCATCGACTGATGATCTGCATCAATCTCGAGACGCACGACCGGATGTGGAGCGCCGTGCTCGAGCCGGAGCGCATCGAGCGGGCGATCAGCTACGCGGCGTCCGTCGCCGTCTATGCGATGCGGCAAGGCGTCGAGACGGGGCTGCTGACGAACGGCTGGGCGTTCGGCGGGCCGAAGACGGCGGTGCGGCTTGACCCCGGCGGCGGGGAAGCGCAGCTGACGGCGCTGCTCGAGACGATGGCGAAGCTGCAGCTCGAGACGGCGATCACGATGCATGCGCTGCTCGACGACGAGGTGGTCCTTGATCCGTCGGATACGGATTATTTGATCGTGACGTGCCATCGCGGAGCGGAGCTGGAGGAGCGCGTCGACGCGCTGCGCCGCCGCGGGAACGGCGTCGAGTGGCTGTACGTCGAAGGAGAGGGGGATCGTCGCCGATGAGCGCATTCTCGCGTATGCGAACCTTATGGGGCTCCTCTTCGATCGAGCTCCTGCTGCTGCTCCCGGTTTGGTTAGGCTTGTACGGTTGGCTGCGCCCTCCCGCTCCGGTCGCGGCGGGGTTCGCCTTATTGATCTGGGCGTCGTCGCTCGGCGGAGCGGCGGCGAGCCTGCGGTGGACGCGGCGGTGGCAGCAGCTTGCGCTCGCCCTGCCCGGCGGCGCATTGTTCGCTTGGGCGGCGTCTACGACGTTCCTTACTGCGGAACCGACGTGGGCGGTCGTCGCGGCAGGGGCGGCGGTCGGGTGCTTCGTCTTGCTGCAGGGGACGACCGCCGCGGAGCGCGTCGACGATCCGAAGTGGCTGTGGTACGGCTTGGCGCTGTATTTCGTCGCGGCGGTAGCGTATCCGCGGCTCGATGCGCTGCGGGATACGGTGACGGCGCTTACCGCAGGGGGCGCCGTCAGCCTCGCGATCGCATTGTTCGCGTCGAACGGGACGTTCCTGCGCGGCGCATCGCTCGCGAAGAGCCGCTCGCGCGGCGTTCCGGCGTCGCTGCGGCGGCACAATCGCGCCATGATGGGCGTCGTGCTGCTCGTCGTCGTCGGATTGACGGCAGCCTTCGGGAACGCGTTCGGCAGGTTGATCCACGCGTTCATCCGCTGGCTGTTCGGCCTGCTGCCGCAGGGGGAGCCGGCCGAGGAGCCGCCGGCTCCCGAGCCGCCGCCGCCATCGATGCCGGAAGGCTTGCCGGCGGCCGAAGGGGAGCCCGGGTGGTTCGCGCAGCTGCTCGACATTCTCGCGTACGCGGTCGGGATCGCGGCCGTCGGCTTGCTGCTGTTCGCGCTCGGTCGATGGCTGTATCGGAACGGGGGCGGCGTGTTCCGGGAGTGGCTCCGTCGGCTTGCGGCGTTCCTGACCCGATCCGGGCGCGGTGCGGAAGACGCCGCGTATGTCGACGAGGAGACGACCGTGTTCTCCTGGGAGGCGGTGGGGAAGCGCGTCCGGGACTCGTGGCTCGGCCGGCTCGTCGCGCGCAGCCGCGCGGAACGATGGGAGGAGCAGCGCACGAACCCCGAACGCATCCGCTTCCTGTATCGCCGATGGCTCCGATCGGCGGTCGACGACGGCTATGCGCCGCGCAGACATCTGACGCCGCGCGAGACGGAGGCCGACGTGCTCGCTTGGGCGGCTTCGCGGCCGAGCGGCCGGGGCGGAACGGCCGAGCGAGGCCGAGGCGCGGAGGGACCGCTCGTCGAGCTGTACGACCGCGTTCGGTACGGCGACGCCGTTCCTAGCGACGAGGACGTCGAGCGCGCGCGCCGCGCGCTCGAGGGGAAGAAGTAGGGACGAACCGGAAACACGCTTTTTCGCATTCGTGCGGGAAGCGTGTTTTTTTTCTTGCAGATATTCGAGGTGTAGACGGCGAAACAGGAAGGAACCGCCTCGAGCGCGATGCGCAAGGCGGTCCCTTCGTCGCGCGCGCGTTACAGCCGGAAGCGCGCGGCGGCGTCCTTCAGCCGCTGCGCCAGGTCCTCGAGGGAGCGAGCCGACTGCTCCATCGTCTCCATGACGGCGAGCTGCTCCTGCGAAGCGGAGGATATTTCTTGGGTCGACGCGGCGGATGTAGACGAGATGTCCGCGATTTCCTGGATCGAGGCGGCGATCTCTTCGGAACTTGCCGGCATCTCTTGCGAAGCTGCGGTCGTCTCTTCGACTTGTCCGAGCGCATGGCGCGCCGCGGCGTCGATCGTACGGAACGATTCGCCCGTCCGGACGACGAGCTCCGCGCTCGCCTGTACGTCGCGTTCGCTCGTTTCCATCGAGGCGACGCAGATTGCGATGTCGGCGCGGATCTGCTCGATCACTTGGCGGATGTCGTCGGTCGAACGGTTGGACTGCTCGGCCAGCTTCTTGATCTCGCCGGCGACGACGCCGAAGCCGCGGCCGTGCTCGCCGGCGCGCGCCGCTTCGATGCCGGCGTTCAGCGAGAGCAGATTCGTCTGGTTCGAGAGGTCCGAGATCAGCTGCACGATCGCCTCGATTTCCTCCGAGCGCCGCTCCAGGCCATGAATCGTCGCCGACAGCTCGCGTACGGCGCCGACCGCTTGCTCGATTTGCCGTACCGCCAGCTCGGCGGCTTCGACGCCGAGTCCCGCGGTCGACGCAGCCTGAACGGACGAGTCGTAGGCGACGGAGGACGTCTCGGCGATGCGCTGAATGCCGGACGTCATCTCCTCCATCGCTTTAGCGCTCTGCGCGGCCGCGGCGGATTGCGAGTCGACGCCCGCGGCGATCTCCTGAATCGACGCCGCGGCGCTGCGCGCCGCTTGCGCCGATTGGCCGGCGGAAGACGCGAGCTGATGCGAGGCGTCCAAAACGTTCGCGGCGTCGGTCGACACCTGCGTGACGAGCGCGCGCAAGTTCGCGGCCATCGTGTTCGTGTCCTCCGCGAGCCGCCCGGATTCGTCGGATCGTGTAACGCGCAGCGGCGCGAGGTTCAGCTCGCCCTGCGCGATGCGGCGGAGCTGCGCGGACACCTGCGAGATCGGACGCGCGACATAATAAGCGAACGCCGCCGTCGCGGCCAGACCGACGACGAGCGATACGATCAGCGTCGTTACGATCGCCTGCTGAATATTCCGTTGTCCTGCGTTGAAATCGTCGAGATACGAGCCTGCGCTTATGACCCATCCCCAGTACGGGTCTTGCTCCGCATAGGTGATCTTCGTCGCTTCCTCCGTCACCCCTTCGCCGGGGAGCGGCCAGTCGTAGCGCGTGAAGCCGCCGCCGCTCTTCGCCTTCGCGATCATGTCCTGAATGTAATAGACGCCGCTCGACGAATGCTCCTCCCATAAGCTCTGCCCCTCGCGCTTCGGGTGCGCGATCGCCGTGCCGTCTTCGGCGAGCGCGAAGAAATATCCGTTGGCGCCAAGGTCGATATTCGGGTTGATCGGGCGGCTGCCGTCCTCCTGAGGCGAGCCGAGCAGCATGTTCTTCATGAGCGCTTGGGCTTGCTCGAGCGGCAGCGCGTTCGACTTCACTTGACCGTCGAGCAGTCCGATCGATTCGACGACGAGACGGACGTTGTTCCGCAAGCGGTCTTCCAGCATCGCGTCCGTCTCCTTCGTCGACGTCTGATAGACGATGTATCCGAGCGTCGCCGTCGGCACGGCCATTAATAGAATCGTGACGATCAACAATTTCATGCGAAGCGAAAGCCGAAGCGGAAAGGCGGACATTGCGGTTCTCTCCCTTGTCTCTATTGGTTCAATCTTCCTCCTAGTATAATAGAACTAGGACGGTGAGTTCAAAAGGTGCGCTCGCGTCTGTTCGTCGACACGGATTGGGTGTTGACACGGAATGGAAATGAATGCGAAAATGTACGCGTGTACATTCGAATGCCGGAGGGATGCCTTACGTCGAAACGCAAATTAGTGGCGGAGCTCGCCGGCGTGTCCGAAGCGACCGTATCCCGCGTCATGAGCGGCGTCGGACCGATTCGCGAGGAGACGAGGCGCCGCGTGCTCGACGCCGCGGAACGGCTCGGATATACGCCCAGCGCGATCGCCCGCAGCTTCGTTACGCAGCGGAGCGGCAATATCGGCGTGATGCTGCCCGTCGTTCCGAAGGTGCACCTGTTTTCCGCGTACTATTTTTCCGAAATATTATCCGGTATCGGCCACGCCGTCGAGAAGCGCGGCTACCATCTGTTGCTGCAATTCCGTCAAGCGGACGCGGCTCCCGATTATGAAAGCGTATTCCGCATGCGCAAGGTCGACGGTCTCCTCGCGCTCGGCGCGAAGAACGACGATGCGGACGCGCTGCATGCGCTGCAAGCGCAAGGGTGGCCGTTCTGCGTCGTCGGCCAGCGCTTCGACGCGCCGTTCGATCAGGTCGACGCGGATCACGCGAGCGGCGGCAGGCTCGTCGCCGAGCATCTGCTCGCGGCGGGAACGAAGCGCATCGCGCTCGTGAACGGTCCGGCGTCGTTCTCGAACAGCGTCGATCGGCGGACGGGGTTCGTCGAACGACTGCGGGAAGCGGGCGTCGGGTTAGATCCGTCGCTCGAATTCGCGGGCAACTACAGCCGCAAGAGCGGGTACGCGCTCGCCGAGGCGCTGTACGAGCGCAGAAGCGAGTTCGACGCGGTGTTCGCCGCCAACGACCGGATGGCGATCGGCCTCATGCAAGGGCTGAAGGAGCGAGGCTTCCGCGCCGGCGCGGACTACGCGCTCGTCGGGTACGACGACTCGGACGCGTCCCGGACGACCGATCCGCCGCTGACGACGGTGCACGTGCCGTTCTTCGAGATGGGCGTTCGGGCGGCCGAACGTCTGCTGGACCGGATCGCGGGGGACAATGAGGAAGGCGGGCCGAGCGAAGAAGAACGGCTCGAGACGAAGCTTGTGACGCGGGACTCTTCCCGCTTGTCATGAAGGAATCATTTTCCATTAAGGAGGAATTGACGATGGGCGACATTCGCGTGGGCATGATCGGGTATAAGTTTATGGGGAAGGCGCACAGTCACGCGTACCGGGATTTGCCGATGTTCTTCCCGGAGACGAACAAGCCGGTCATGGCGGCGCTCTGCGGACGCGACGAGGCGGGCGTGAGCGCGGCGGCGAAGCAATTCGGCTGGGACGGGTATACGACGGACTGGCGAGACCTCGTGAAGCGGGACGACATCGACCTCATCGACATCAATGCGCCGAGCGACGCGCATAAGGAAATCGCGATCGCGGCGGCGGCGGCCGGCAAGCACCTGTTTTGCGAGAAGCCGCTTGCGCTGACGCTGGCCGATTCCCGCGAGATGCTGCATGCGGCGGAGCAGGCGGGCGTCAAGCATATGGTCGGCTTCAACTATCGATTCGCGCCGGCCGTGCAGCTCGCGAAGAAGCTGGTGGACGAAGGGCGGCTCGGGCGCATCTTCCACTTCCGGGCATGGTTCCTGCAAGACTGGATCATCGATCCGGACTTCCCGCTCGTCTGGCGCTTGCAGAAGGAAGTCGCGGGCTCGGGCTCGCACGGCGACCTCGGCGCGCATCTGATCGATCTCGCGCACTTCCTCGTCGGCGATATGAACGAGGTGATCGGCATGAGCGAGACGTTCGTCAAGGAGCGTCCGATGCCGTCGTCCATGACGGGCCTCAGCGCCAAGGGCAGCAAGGACGCGCCGCGCGGCGCCGTTACGGTCGACGACGCGACGCTGTTCATGACGAAGTTCGCGAATGGCGCGCTCGGCAGCTTCGAGGCGACGCGGTTCGCCGCGGGCCATCGCTGCACGAACGCGTTCGAAATCAACGGCAGCAAGGGCAGCGTGAAGTTCGACTTCGAGCGCATGAACGAGCTGCAGGTGTACTTCACGGACGACGCCGACGACGTGCAGGGCTTCCGGCGCGTGCTCGCGACGGATCCGTCCCATGCGTACGCCGCTGCTTGGTGGCCGCCGGGCCACACGATCGGCTACGAGCACACGTTCATCCACGAGGTGCACGAGCTGATGGAGTCGTTCCGCGAGAACCGTCAGCCGGTGCCGAATTTCCATGACGGCGTGAAGTGCCAAGCGGTGCTGGAGGCGGTGGATCGTTCCATCGACGAGCGCCGGTGGGTATCGATCGCAGAGATGTAATCATTTCCGGATAACGAAAGGAAGGTACGATAGCGATGAGTTCCAAAACCGCGTTAATCGTCTGGGGCGGCTGGCTCGGACACCAACCGGAGGAAGTCGCCGGATTATATAAGGGCATTCTCGAGAGGGAAGGCTTCGAGGTCGAAGTGTCGGATACGCTCGAGGCGTTCGGCGACGTCGAGAAGCTGCAGCGCTTGGATTTGATCGTGCCGAACTGGACGATGGGACAGATCGACGGGAAGCTCGCGGGCAACGTGCTGGCGGCCGTGCAATCGGGCGTGGGCATCGCGGGCACGCACGGCGGCATGTGCGACGCGTTCCGGACGAACGTCGACTGGCAGTTCATGACGGGCGGCCAGTGGGTGGCGCATCCGGGCAACGACGGCGTCGAATACACGGTCAACGTGAAATACAGCTCGAGTCCGTTGCTCGAGGGCATCGAAGACTTCGAGGTGAAGAGCGAGCAGTATTATATGCACGTCGACCCGGCGGTCGAAGTGCTCGCGACGACGCGCTTCCCGAACCCGAAGGTGCCGGGTCCGCATTCGCCGAACAAGGCGGTCGACATGCCGGTCGTTTGGACGAAGCGCTGGGGCGCGGGCCGCGTGTTCTATTGCACGCTCGGCCACCAAGCGAACATTATCGCGATGCCGCAGGTGACGGAGATCATGCGTCGAGGCTTCCTGTGGGCCGCGGAAGGCAAGGCGAAGGCGGCCGCGGCAGCCGCGGCGGGTTCGTACACGGGCATGCAGGATAATATTCTGTAAGCGGAAGAAGAGGAGCGGACGGACCGACATGACAACGATTCGGGTAGGCATCATCGGCACGGGCAACATCAGCGGCATCTACTTTAAAAATTTGAAGGCGTTCGAAGGAGTCGAGATCGTCGCTTGCGCCGACCTCGACGTCGAGCGCGCGAAGGCGAAGGCGGCCGAACACGGCGTGGCCAAGGGCTGCTCCGTCGACGAGCTGCTCGCGGACCCGAACGTGGATCTCGTGGTGAATTTGACGATCCCGGCGGCGCACGCGGAGGTATGCCTTCGCGCGCTCGAGGCGGGCAAGCATGTCTACGTGGAGAAGCCGCTCGCGGTATCCCGCGAAGACGGCCGGCGCATCGTCGAGCTCGCGGCGGCGAAGGGGCTGCGCGCGGGCGCGGCGCCGGACACGTTCCTCGGGGCCGGCATTCAGACGTGTAAGCGGCTTATCGACGAGGGAGCGATCGGCGAGCCGCTGTCCGCCGTCGCGTTCATGATGAGCCGGGGGCACGAGCATTGGCATCCGGCGCCGGAGTTTTACTACAAGGCCGGCGGCGGCCCGATGTTCGACATGGGGCCGTACTACTTGACGGCGCTCGTCGCGCTGCTCGGTCCGATCTCGGAAATTTCCGGCATGACGCGCATTACGCACAAGGAGCGCACGATCACGAGCCAGCCGCTGAACGGGCAGGTCATTCAAGTCGACGTGCCGACGCACGTAACGGGCACGCTCCGCTTCTCGTCCGGCGCGATCGCGACGATGATCACGTCGTTCGACATTCCGGCGGGCAGCAACCTGCGGAATATCGAAATCTACGGGACGAAAGGCACGCTCGCGGTACCGGATCCGAACACGTTCGGCGGTCCGGTGAAGCTGCGCCGCTTCGGCGAGAGCGAGTGGGAGGACGTTCCGGTGACGCTGCCGTACGACGGCAATTCCCGCGGCGTCGGCGTGCTCGACATGGCGAACGCGATCCGCGAGGGGCGGCCGCATCGGGCGAACGACGCGCTCGCGTTCCACGTGCTCGAGGCGATGCACGGCTTCCACGACAGCAACGATGCCGGCGCGGTATACCGCATGAGCAGCACGTGCGCGTCCCCGGCGCCGCTCCACGAGTAAACGCACAAACCCCGTCTTCGACCGGCGAGCGGAATTCATCCGCCGCCGGCCCGGAGCCGGGGTTGTTTGTTTGGTTTGAAGGCAAAGCTCCCTCTACTTCATGCGATAAGAACGGCGTACGCCAATGTGCATGGAAAAGCTCCGACGATTCTGTCCAGAAAACCATCACCTTGTTGAAGACGCGGCGGAATTCCCTGTCCCGCGCCCCGCCGCTTGACCGGACTCCGTCTTCTTGCCGAGCGACAGCATCAGCGCGAACATGACCGCGAAACCGACGACCGTGAGGCCGGAGCATAGTAAATACAGCGTATGCGGTCCGAGCCGCTCGTACAAGAAGCCGCCGAGCGAGCCGGCGATCGCCATCGAAAGCGCCCCCTGCACGAGCGCGTACATCGTCTGGCCGCTGGCGCGCATCTCCCGCTCCGTCAGAAACTCCACGAGCTGCGCCGCCGTGTAAATATAGAAGCCGAACGACAGGCTGTGCAAGCATTGAATCAGCACGATGTGCATCGGCGTCGCGGCGAAGCCCATGAGCAGCCAGCGGACCGCGAAGACGACGGTGGCGAACAGAAGCAGGCGCAGCATCGATCTCGCGTTCGGCTTGGACCATCGATCAAGGAGGAGGAACAGCGGCACCTCAAGCACCGCGGCGGCGAACATCGACCAACCGATGCTGGACGGCGTGCCCCCGAGCTCCTCGATAAACAGCGACAAGTATAACGCCGTGACGCCGTTCGGGATAAAGATGAGCAGGCTGGCCGCGAGAAACAGCGCGAACCGGCCTTGCAGCAGCGAGCGGAGCGTCTCGCGGAACGTGATCGCCGGCCGGGCGGCGCGCCCCTTGGGAACGGGCGGTCGATGGAGCAGCAGTCCGAACCCGATCGCGATCGCCATCGAGATGCCGTAAACCCATCCGAGCTGCCAGATGCCGAGCATCTCCATGATCGGACCGGCCGCGAGTACGATGATCGCGTATCCGAGCGATCCCCAAATTCGGAACGAGCCGAACCGCAGCGGCGTATTCTCGATCGTCTGGAACACTTGCGACGTGTTGATCGGATTGATCGACGTGTTGAAGAAGTAAAAGAGCATCATCGCGGCGAACACCGCCCAGAACGGGCGCAGGTGGAACAAGAACTGGCTTGCGGCGAGCGAGCCGAGCATAAGAACGAGCAGCACGAGCTTCACGTTTTGCAGCCGGTCGCTGACGAACCCCCATACGGGGTTGGCGAATAGGGCGACGATCGGGCCGATCGTCAGCAGCCAGCCGATCTCCGCGGGAGAGAAGCCGTAGTGCTGCAAATAAAGCGGTAAATACGGCAGAAACAACGCCACCGGGCCGAACATGAAAAACATGAACGCCCGGAGGCGCCAATAGATCATTGCGTCCGACGTCCATGCCGGAATCCGTTGCCTCATGATTGCACCTACTCCTGCTGTAAAAAAAGGATACTACTGGTCTACCACATTTCAAGACGGAAAGGAACCTTTTTTTGAAGGTTCGGGAACCTTTCCGCGGCTGGCGGGTCTACTTCCATAGAGGTGAACGTCGATGGAGTTCATGAAGCATCTCGTCCGCGCGGACGATCCGGGCGACGTCTTAACCGGCTGGATGACGGAGTACGGGCGAGACGTATGGAATTACGCCTACGTCATCGCGAGAAGCGCCGACGCCGCGGACGAGATCGCGCAGGACACGTTTTTGAAGGCGTATACGAAGCTTGGCGGGTACGAGGGGCGCAGTTCTCCCAAGACATGGCTGCTCGCCATCGCCCGCAATACGGCTTATAACTATAAACGGTCGGCGTGGTTTCGCAAGGTGCTCGCCGTGCCCGACCCGCATGCGTCGGCGAGCCGTCCTTCCGCTTCCGCGGAGGGAATCGCGCTGTCGCGAATGGAAGCGGACCGAATCTGGGCGCTCGTCTTGACGCTGAAGCCCGCCTATCGCGAGGCGCTCATCCTCGACGCGCAGCACGGGCTGACGGAGGAGCAGATCGCGGCAGTGCTCGGCGTCACCCGAGGAACCGTGAAATCCCGGCTGCACCGGGCGCGGGCGGCGATGGAACGGCTGCTGCAGGAAGGAGAGGACGATGAACGGCAACGATTGGAAAAAGGACCCCGCGTCCGCGCCGACCTGGTACGACGCGCTTCGGCGGCCGCCGGACGACCGCGGTTTTACGCCCGAGCTGGCGCGGCGGACGCGGGAGCGCGCCGAACGTCTGGCGCAGGGACGACGGCGAACAGGCTCCGGCGTCCGCCGGACCGTCGGGGCGGCGACGCTCGTCGCCGCGGCGCTGGCCGCGGCGGGCGTCTGGTGGCTCGCTCCGGGCGCGCTGCCCTTCGAGCCGCAAGCGGCGCCGGAGACGGACGTTCGCGCGGAGATCTCGGCGAGGCTCGAAGCGCTGCCCGGGGGCGACCTCGCGGCCGGCGCGCCGGCGGGCGTCTGGTGGAACTTGCGCGGTACGCCGGAGGAGCTGCTCGGACATTCGATCGAAATTATCGGTACGCACGACGCGACGGGCGTCGGCGTTCGGGAGCTGCCGCCGACGACGCTTACGTCGGAGCATGTGTACGAGGGCGAACTCGTTCGAGTGTCGAGCCGACTCGCGGTGCCGCTGCCCGGACGGTGGACGTTCCGGGCGTTCCTCGACGGCGAAGCCCTCGGGATCGCCGCGATCGACGTGCCCGAGGGCTCCTGGGAACCGAGCGGCTCGTTCCGCTCAGGCGAATACGCGATGACCGGCGTGCCGAATCTGCTCGCCTTCCTCGGACCGGAGTTCGTCGCGGGGAAGCCGAACAAGTACATGTGGCATTTCTGGGGCGAACCCGAGGCGCTCACGGGCTCGCTCGTCCTCCTCGCCGTGCGCCAGGGCTCGACGGAGTTGGTTCGTCTGTTTCAGGGGCGCCTCGCCCCCGGCGCGTTGAACGGCGCCGACGCTTCCCGGCCGAGCGGCCTCACGCTGCCGAGCGCCGGCCGCTGGCGCATCGCGGCGTTCGTCGACGGCGCGATGCACGGCAGCGTCGTAGTGGACGTTAAGCCGCTTACGGAGTCCCCGTAATGCGCAGCCACACCGCCATCTCACCGACGCCTCGATTGCCCCAGACCGCGTAAGGCACGGCGCGGAGCGTCGTCGGCAGGACCGCGCGGCGATACGGACGGTACGGCTCGTCGCTCCAGTCGTCCGCGGCGTCGCGCCATCCTTCGCCCTCGAGCACGACGATGCCGCCGAGCAGGTCGGCGTCGTATCGCGCCGTCCAGGCCGCGTTCGCTCGCATCGACAACGCAGCGAGGGGGGCGCCGTTATCCGCTTCCTCGAAGCAATACACGACCGGCCCGCGCTGCAGCGCGGCCTTGCCCGCGTTCGCGCGAATGTCGGGCCGCGCTTCGAGCGTCAGGACGGGCGTCGCAAGCGTCCACTCGACCGCGTCGCCTTCGTTCCAGTCCCGTTCGAGGACTGCGTAGCCGTCACGCTCAGCGTACGGAACCGATTCGCCGTTCACGCTCAGCGCCGCCTCTCCGCGGCACCAAGCGGGAATGCGAATCGCCAGCGCGAACCGTTGAACGGCGGCCGCGGGGGAGACGACGAATCGCACGTCGCCCGATCGCGGCAGCGAGGACGTCTGGGTCAATCCGACGCGACCGCTCGCAAGCGCGAACGACGCCTCGCTTCCGATGAATAAGTGTACGTAGACGGTGTCCGCCGTCGACGAGTAGATGTATCGGTCCAGCGAACTAAGCAGCCGAGCGACGTTCGGCGGGCAGCACGAGCAGCCGAACCACGGCTGCCGCACGGCTTTCGCATGCTTCTTCCCGGGGTTGCGTTCGCACGCCTCCGGCCACACCTCGAGCGGGTTCACGTAGAAATAATGTTTCCCGTCCAGCGCCATGCTGCCGACGACGGTGTTATACAGCGCCCGCTCCATCGCGTCGGCGTAATCGGCGCGGGGCTCGAGACGGAGCATCCGCTGAGCGAAGAAGACGAGCCCGATCGAAGCGCAGGTTTCCGCGTAGGCCGTATCGTTCGGCAAGTCGTAGTCGAACGTGAACGCCTCCCCGTGATGGGTCGAGCCGACCGCGCCCGTGACGTACATTTGCTTCCGCGTCATGTTCGTCCATAGCGTTCGGCAGGCGTCGGCCAACGACGCGTCGCCCGTCTCCAACGCGGCGTCCGCCATCGCCGTATACATATATACGGCGCGCACGGCGTGGCCGACCGCGACCGTCTGCTCCCGCACCGGCGCATGCGCTTGATTGTAAGCGACGTCGGGCTTGCCCGTCACCCCGCCGGTCCAATGCGATATGCGCCCCCGCCGTTTCCACTCCGCTTCGAAGAAGTTCGGCGCGCGTCCGCGCTCGTCCAAGAAGAAGCAGGCTAGCTTCAAGTAGGCCTCGTTCCCGGTGACGCGGTACAGCTTCATAAGCGCGAGTTCGACTTCCTGATGCCCGTCGTACCCGCGGATTTGCCCTTCGTTCGGTCCGAACGTCCGGTCGATGCAATCCGCGAACCGGCAGCCGACGTCCAACAGCTTTCGCTTGCCGGTCGCTTCGTAATAGGCGACCCCGGCTTCGAACAGGTGGCCCGCGCAATATAACTCATGGCAATCGAGCAGGTTCGTCCACCGATTGCCGGGTTCCTTCACGGTATAGTACGTATTCACGTATCCGTCCGGCCGCTGCGCCGCGGCGATCAGGTCGATCGCTTCGTCGGCGATCCGCTCGAGCGCGGCGTCCCGAGAATCGTCGAGCGCGTACGCGACCGCTTCGAGCCACTTGTACAAGTCGCTGTCCTGGAATACGAATCCGGAGAACTCGCCTTCTTCGAGGCCTGAGGCGATTCGGAAATTGCGAATCGCGCGGCTCGGCTCCGCGCCGGGAACCCGGTCGTTCAACGCCTCCCACTGATACGGGAGCACCGTCTCTCTTACTAGCTTTCGATAATTGGACCAATAGGCGTCCGTAATCGTATTTTTATTGGATCGTACCTGTTCCATCCGGATCCCTCCATCGTTTCGATGTTTGCGTAAAACCTTTTGTCATCTTGCATTGTACCGTTTACGATAGAGGGAGAGAATGTGCGCGACCAACTTCTTTTCTATAATATTTCACACTGGAACAGGACGGGTTCGATGGAAGAGAACGAATGTATCGCGTTCGAAGTGCCGCCGCTGCCGTATTACCTGGAATGCGGCCGCACGGTGTACGAGCCGGGAGAACAGCATCCGGCCCGCAGCGGCCTCGCCGCCTTCGATTTGCTCGTCGTCGACGAGGGGACGCTCTATATGGGCGAGGAAGGGAAGCAGTGGGCCGTCGCTCCAGGGCAGCTGCTCTTGCTCCTGCCGGGTCGCCGTCATTATCCCGCGAAGCCCTGCGACGCGCGGACGCGTTCTATTGGGTTCACTTCGATGCGCCGGGGCCGTATGTCGAGATGGGCAACGGCGAAGTCGAGCGAGCGGACTCGCGCCGCGGGGACAAGCCCGGCTGGCATGAATGGATCACGCCTCGCACGCTGCGGCTTCCGAAGCAAGGGGCATTGCCGCTGCCGGAAGAGACGCTGCGCATTCTGAAGGAGCTGTACGCCGCCTCCGAGCAAGGACGGTTCGTGTCGTTCTGGCCCGATCAACGGCGATTCCAAGACTTGCTCGCCCTCCTCGAGCTCGGCCGCCGAACGGACGGCGGCTCGAACGCTTGGCGGGTCGCGGAGCGCGTCGAAGCGTTCGTGAAGCGGCACTACGCGGAGGATGTCACGAACGGGACGCTGGCCGAAGCGCTGCACTTTCATCCCAACTACCTGCTGCGATGTATGAAGGAGACGTTCGGCTGCACGCCGCTCGCTTACTTGCACCGGTATCGAATCGAGCAAGCGAAGCGGCTGCTGGCGACGACGGATCTGCGAATCGCGGAGGTGGCGGAACGAGTGGGATATGCGTATGCGCCTTACTTCACGAATTCCTTCAAGCGGGAGACGGGGGAGACCCCGCTGCGGTTCCGTCGCCGCTTCCGGTCGCGGGAATAGGCTTACGTATAGGGAAAGCTGGCAATCGTTCCAATAATCTTCGCTTCCCAACGGGGCGAGCGAACGGTACGCTTATAGGAACGTTTCCATGAAAAGCGCTCGTAGTCGCGTTCCCGAAAGGAGTCCGTGCGAAAGATGCGAACGACTCAATATTACCGGCGCTTGCCGAAGGACGTAAGAGCGTTCGTCGACCGTCAATTTCGCGACGCTTACGAATTGATCGACGCCTGCCGAAACCCGCGCACGGGGTTATACGGCGACGCGTATATGACGAGGGGCGTCAATCCGGAGTCGCGCTGCTCGATCGCGGCGACCGGCGTCGGGTTGATCGCGCTGTGCGTCGCCGACGCGGAAGGCTGGGACGAGCGGGCGATGGAGAAGGCGATCGCGACGCTGCGCGGAGCGACGGGCCGCGTCGAAGGCTGCCGCCCCGCGCGAGACGCTGCGACCGGATTCTTCGCCCATTTCGTCGACATAGATACGGGGGATAACTTGGGCTCCGAGATTTCGACGATCGATACCTCGCTGCTCGTGGCCGGGGCGTTGTTCGCCGGTCGGCATTTCCGCGACAGAGCCCCGATGATCGCCGAGACGGCGGAAGCGCTGCTGCGCTCCATCGACTGGCGCGTCGTCGTCGCCGACAAGAACGCCGGCGTCATTCATATGATCGTTAAGAACGGCCGCGGCGCCGCCCCGCTGCCGGCTTACAACGAATACGTGCTCGTCTCGTACCTCGCCTTGCTCGGGCGCCCGGACGAACCGGACATTCGGGAGCTGTGGGCGAATACGTTCGCCGAGCCGCGCATTCCGGAGCTGCCGCAGGCGCTGTACCGGAATATCCCCGTCTTGACGGATTCGACGCTCGAAGGCGCGTTCCTCTCGTCCTTCGTGCACCAATTTCCGTTCTATTTGGTCGGGGATTACGCGAAAAGTCCGATGTACAGAGCGTTCTACGAAAACGCCTGCATGGCGGATCGATTGAAATGGAAGGAGCTGAGCGACGTGCCATCGTACGTCTGGGGGTACGGAGCCGGCGCGAACGACGGGTTGTATGCGACTTATCACGCGGATAAGATCAACGACTCGCCGGGCGAAATCGCGTCCGCTTATATCGTCGCCGGGTTCTTGCCCGTATATCCTGCAGGCATTTACGATTTATATGCGCTCTACAGGCTCCACATCCCGTACGACCGATATGCGAACCCCGAGGACCCGATGGACGAAGCCCGCTTCCGGGCCGCTTACAAATACGGGCTGCACCGCTACTCGTGGCGGCATCTGGAACAGCCGAACCGCTGGTACCCGGAGAAGGTGACGGTCATCGACTGGAGCTCGATGCTGTACGGCTTGGCCGCGTTCAAGCGCGGGATGGCGTTCTTTACGGAGCGGCTGCCGGTCGCGTCCGCGGCCGCCGCGGAAGCCGGCGACCAAGCGGGCTGATCGAGGGGGCGGGGCTGTCGCCTCTAACGCGACCGGCGTCGGGGAAATCCCCGACTAAGGTCGCTTGCTTTTTCCAATGTATGGGCGGTATCATTAATCGGTCAAGCCTTGCAAATACGGAAGGAGCAATAGGAACAAATGGACTTTTTAACGATTCTTAAAGCGATCATTCTCGGCTTCGTCGAAGGGATGACGGAATTCGCGCCCGTCTCGTCCACCGGCCATATGGTGCTCGTCGACGACCTATGGCTGCGCTCGCAGGAGTTCCTCGGCAGCAAATACGTGGCGAACACGTTCAAGGTCGTCATTCAGCTCGGGTCGATTCTGGCCGTCGTCGTCATGTTCCGCAATCGGTTCATCGACTTGCTCGGGCTGCGTCGGTTCGTCGGCGGGAAGTCGGCGTCCGCGGCGCCTCCCGGCGAGCGGTTGAAGCTGGCGCAGGTCATCGTCGGCTTGATTCCGGCAGGCATCCTCGGCGTGTTGACGGAGGATTACATCGACGAGCATCTGTTCAGCACGCAGACGGTGCTCATCGGCCTCGTGATCGGCGCGTTGTTCATGATCGCCGCCGACCGCTTCCGGCCGAAGCGGCCGAAGACGGAGACGCTCGACCAGATTACATATCGTCAGGCGCTGTCCGTCGGACTCATCCAATGCTTCTCGCTGTGGCCGGGCTTCTCGCGGTCGGGCGCGACGATCTCCGGCGGCGTCTTGCTCGGCATGAGCCATCGGACGGCGGCGGACTTCACGTTCATCATGGCCGTGCCGATCATGGCGGGCGCGAGCCTGATTTCCTTCGTGAAAAATCTCGAATACTTCACGGTCGACGCGATTCCGTTCTTTATCGCCGGCTTCGTGAGCGCGTTCTTCTTCGCGTTGATCTCGATTCGCTTCTTCCTGAAGCTGATCAATCGCGTCAAGCTCGTGCCGTTCGCGATTTACCGATTGGTGCTCGCGGCGGTCATTTACTTCGTGTTTTTCTTCTAGCTTCCGAGTGACCGATACGTTACTTGCCAAACTCATGAAGAAGCCGTCTCTTCCGACAAGAAGAGGCGGCTTCTTCGCGCCGGGGCCGGATTAGAAGCTTGCATAAGCGAACAGCCTCCCGCTTCGATCGCGGGAGGCTGTTCGTCCAGGTTTCGGCGAGTCGCTCGTCTTCAGCAAGAACGATACGCCGCCAGAGGGCCTTCATATATGGGGCGCAGCCCCTTGACCGCCATGAAGTCGTGCGGGGCGGTCGCCTTCGGCGGCTTCTTCAACAGATCGATGCCGCCGTTCTTCAGTACCGTAGCGACGAATTCCGAGCAGAAGTAGGCATCCCGGTTTCGCAGCTCGCATGGAAATAAGAAGTTAAGCAGTCCCAGGAAGTTGTATCCGTAACGGTCCGCTTCCTGTTCGAATCGCCGGATTTCCCGGACGACCCGTTCGTACCGCTCGTCGTCGAGCCGCAGCTCGTAGACGACGCACGTCGTGCGCTTCAGTACCACGTAGATGCCGCCGTCCCGACGCTCCCGCACGAACCCAGCGTTCCACGGCAACCGGAGGCTCTTGCGGCCGAAGCTGTAGATGTCGCCAAGCTCGCCGTCGAGCGCGATCGAGGCATGATTGTACGGCGCCTTCGTGAACCGCTTGATCATCCGCGTGAACAGTGTGCCCGTGTCCGTTAATACGATGTATATCGCCTTCATTGCCGTTCCTCCACCGATCGTTCTTCTCTGTACTCATTGTAGAAGGTCGGCAGGTACGAACCTACGGCATTGCGATGGGAACCGCAACCCGACTTAAGTCGGGGACTGAACGCGATCCCTGGGGCGCCCCGGCAGGCGCAGCTTCGCGAGAATCGACGCGGCGAAGGCGGTCATGAGCAGGCCGACGGCCAGGAAGACCCCGCCGACGCCGATCCAACCCGCCAGCGCCGAGCCGAGCAGCGGAGCGACGAGCATGGAGCCCGTCTGGAGAGCGCCGGCGAACGCGGATACGGGCGCGATCGTCGCGTCGGTCGTCTCCGTCTGCAGCACATAGCCGTACGGCACCGCATCGAATCCGCCGAGGAAACCCAAGACGACGAATACCGCCGTCCACAGCCACAGCGAGGAGGGAAGCCAGCCGAACGCGCCGATGCCGACGACCGCGATCGCGAGTCCGGAGACGATGCCGAGCCGGCTCATCAGCCCAAGGGGATTCGCCTTCCAGAACGTCCAACGCCCCGCGGCGAGAGAGCCGAGCACGCTGCCGGCGCCGACGCCGCTCATGAGGACGCCGAGGGACGCTTCGCCGAGGCCAAGCCGCTCCGCGAACAAGACGAACAACGCGTCGTACAAGAACACGAAGAACATCCATACCGTTACATAGACGACGGCATACAGCAGTACGGGCCGCGAGCGCATGAACCGCAGCGCGTCCCGCATCTCGTCGACGAACCGCGGCTTCGCGCGCTCCGCGGCTTCGCCGATGAGACGCGGCAGCCCCGACAGGACGAGCGCGGAGACGAGATACAGCCCTGCGCCGAGCCAGAACGGAGAAAAGGCGCCCCAAAGGGCGATGAGCAAGCCGCCGACCATCGGCGCGACGATCTTCGTGCCGTTGACCGTCATCTGGCTAAGAGCGCTCGCCTCGGCGAGCCGCTCCACGGGCACGAGGCGTTTGATGGACGCTTGCCGAACGGGATCGAAGATCGAGGCGGCGCACATCTTGACGAACACGAGCGCGAACAGAACGGGAAGCGACGTCGACCACAGCATCGCGAGCACAACCGCGAATCGGAGGAGATCGCAAGCGACGAGGACGGCGCGGGCGTCGAGCCGGGCGAGCTTTACGCTTGCGAGCGGCCCGACGACGACGAACGGCAGGCCGATGCATACGGACAGCAACGCGAGCTCGAAGGCGCCGTGTCCCCAGACATATACGACGACGGCGCTTAATGCCAGGAAATCCGACCAATTCGCGAAATCGGACATCGCTTGACCCGCGAACAGCCGTCGGAAGCCGGCGAGGCGAAGGGGGGACCACAAGTTCGACATGAAGAAAAAACCTCCTGAGGCGTCTCTCTGATGTACGAATCGTACCGCGCGAATGTCAGAGAAATATCAGAAGGTTCGAAAAAAAACGGAAGCAACGCTGCAGCTAACGTTACAACAAACGTTACAGCAAACGCTACAACAAACGCTACAGCAGCTTTCGAAGCTCCGCCTCGATCGCCGGCAGCAGCTCGCGCAGCTTCGTATCCGCCAAGAGCCGTTCCCACTCGGGCGCGTATCGGTTCCGCAGGGCGGTCCACCCCTCGGCTTCGGCGAATGTCGTGACGGCTTGGAGCGACCCGGCGAGATGCGGCACGAAGCGGGTGCGCCGCAGCGTGGCGAGGCCGGCGTCGATGCGTTCGACGCCGGCCTTCGGGTCGCGGCGATGGAGGACGAGACCCGACAGCGCCGCGAATCGGCCTTCCTCCCGCCGGAACGGATATCGCCGGAGCAGCTGCTCGATCCGTGCGATCTCCCGTTCGGCCTCGTCCCACTTCCGCTGCGTCAACCGCAGCTCCAATCGTAAATTCGCGAGATACGGCACAAGGTTCTCGTATTCCCCGTTCAACGCCTCCGGCCACAGCTTCTCGAGCGCCGCCGCCGCCGCTTCCGGCTCGCCCCACTCCATCCGCATGAAGATAATGTTGTACAGTTCTACCTCGGTATGCCAGATGTCCGGCATGACGCGCCGCCGCAGCGCGGCCTCGACGTACGGCCGACTCTCGCCGGGCTTCAGAAGATGGAACAGATGAAGCAAGAAGAAGACGCGGTCGCCGAACGGAAATCGATCTTGCACGTACTCGCCGAACCGTCCTTCGAGGAACGGAACGAACGACCGCAGCGGCGCATCGAGCTCGAAGCCGAACATCTCGGGACGGCTGGCGAGCGCGAGCAAGGCGTCGCCGTTGCCGTACAGCAGATTCGCGTCGAGCAGCTCGCGCATCCGCTCGGCATGTGCCGGGTCGGCGAGCAGCGGGTTCGGCTTCCCGGAGGCAGCCGGCGGCGCAGCGGCCTCCAAGCGGTAGCCGGCGCCGCGCACCGTGCGGATCTCGTAGGCGCCATGCCATGCCGCGAGCTTTCGGCGCAGCCGATAGACGTGGTCGTCGATCGTCCGGTCGGTCGGCGTCTCGAGCGCCCACGCGGCGTCGAGCAGCTGCTCGCGGGACAACGTCTTCCCGACGTGGCGGTACAGCGTCTCCAATAACGAATATTCTTTCGGAAGCAGCTGAACGGCTTCTCCTTGGCAGCTCGCCGTCCATGTGCCGCGGTCCCAATGAATCGGGTGCATCTTGACGATCCTCTCCGCGTCTCGAATCGAGTTGTCGATATTATAACAGGGTTCAGGACAGGTTCGCATGCTTTTCCGATTCATGAATACAATGAAGTATTCTGGAACGGAGAGGTGCGCATGGCACAGCAATCATTCTTACGCGGTACCTTCGTCTTGTCGGCCGCCGCTTTCGTCAATCGGATTCTCGGATTCGTCAGCGGCATGTTCCTGGCGCGAATCCTCGGAGCGGAAGGCATCGGATTGCTTATGATGGCGCATCCGCTCGTGCCGCTCGTCATTACGGTCACGGAGCTGGGGCTGCCGGTCGCGATTTCGTAGTTCGTCGCCGAGGCGGACGCGAAGGGCGACCATACGCGAATTAAGCGCATCCTGTTCATCTCGGTGCTCGTCACGGGCACGCTCAGCGTCGTCTTGACGGCCGTCTCTCTCGTCGGCGCGGAGTGGATCGCGTCGCTCCTGTTGACGGATCAGCGCGCGTACTACGCGATGCTCGCGATTACGCCGATCGCGCCGATCGTCGCCGTCTCCGCGGTGCTGAAGGGGTACTTCCGCGGGAAGCAGCGGATGACGACGATCGCCTTCAGCGACGTCTTGGACAATACGGTGCAGCTCGCTTGCGTCCTGGCGCTCGTCCATATCCTGATGCCGTACGGCATCGCTTATGCGGCCGCCGGCGCGATGCTCGCCTCGGTGGCGGGCGAAGCGACGCAGCTATTGTTCCTGTCCGCGAGTTACCGGTTGTTTCGGGAGAAGGGGATCGTCCGCGAATCGTTCGCGGAGCGGCTGCGGCACGGGAAGAGCACGCTGCGGGAGCTGCTGCACATGGGTCTTCCGACGACAGGCTCCGGCGTCATGCATTCGATTTACGGCGCGTTCCAGCCGATGCTCATCACGAAGAGCTTAGCGCTCGCCGGCGTCGGCACCGCGCTGGCGACCCAACAGTTCGGCTTGCTGGCGGGGTATGCGTTCCCGCTGCTGTACTTGCCGAGCTTCGTTACGCATTCGCTGTCCACCGCCCTCATCCCGGCGATCAGCGAAGCGAACGCGAACAAGAACGGATTGCTCATGCACGAGCGAATGGATCAAGCGATGCGGCTCGCCTTGCTCATCGGCGCGCCGAGCACGGTCATTCTGTACGAGTGGGCGACGCCGCTGACGACGCTGATTTACAATGCGCCGGAAGCGGGACCGCTGCTGGCGATTCTCGCGCCGATGTTTTTCCTGCATTATTTCGACGCGCCGCTGCACGCGATCCTGCTCGGCCTCGGCAAGGCGAACGCCTCGATGTGGAACTACATCGTCGCGACGGCCTTCAAGGCGCTCGCGCTGTTCGTGCTCGGGAGCGAATTCGGGATCGTCGGCATCGCGTACGGCCTTGGCTTCGGCTTCGTCATCCTGACGATTCTTAACTTCATGTCGATCTCGAGCGCGATCGGATTCTACATGGACATTCGGAAATACGTGAAGGTCGGCATCTGCATGATCCTCATGGCGATCACCGGCCAATGGCTATACGCGGGCTTGCTCGACAGCGGATTTACGATGCTGTGGGCGATGCTCGGCTCGATGGCCGCGGCGCTGGCCGTCTATTTCGGCGCGCTGGCGCTGAGCGACACGGTGAAGCCGCGGCAGATCCGGAATCTCGCGCTCGCGATCGGCGCAAGACTGCGGTAACGCGGAGGCGATACGCAGGAGCGCGATGCGTATGCAGGGGCTCGCCGGCTCATCCCGACGCGTTAGTCGGCGGCCGCCTCGCGCCGCGCGTTCGCCTGCACCCTGCGCAGCCGAATCGCGAAGCCGATCGCCGCGACCGTCAGGCCGGCGGTAATGCCGATCCAGTAGCCGAACGGTCCGAGCGCCGTCCACGACAGCCCGTATCCGGCAGGAATTCCGATCAGCCAATAAGCGACTAGCGCAATCACGAACGGCACCGTGACGTCCTTGTAGCCGCGCAGCGCGCCTTGGAGCGAAGCCTGCGCAGCGTCCGACAGTTGGAAGAAGATGACGAAGATCAGGAAGCGCTGCGTCATCTCGGCGACGTCGGGCGCTTCGGTGAACCAGGAGGCGACGAGGGCGCGGTTGAAAAACAGGACGACCGCGGCGGCGGCGATAATGCCGACGGCCGCGACGATCCCGATGCGGCTGTATTGACGCGCGTCGCCCGGCCGGCCGGCGCCGATCTCGAAGCCGACGAGAATGGTCAGCGCCATCGAGATGCTGAGCGGCATCATGAACAACAGGGCCGCGAAGCTGATCGCGGCTTGATGGGAGGCGATCGTGACCGTATCGAACGTCGTGCCCATCAGCAGCGTCACGACCGAGAAGATGCTCGCTTCGAAGAAGATGGACAGGCCGATCGGTACGCCGATTCCGAGCAACTCCTTGAAGGCGCGCGGCGAAGGGACCGGCCAGCGGCGGAGCAGCCGCTGCGCGCGGGGCGCTTCCAAGCGAAAGCAGAGGAAGACGCTGAGCGCGAGGATGAGCCAATACGTCGCGGCGGTCGCGTAGCCGGCGCCGACGCCGCCCATGGCCGGGAAGCCGAGCTTGCCGAAGATGAGCAAGTAATTCAAGACGATATTGCAGGGCACGGCGAACAATACGATGGCCATCGTCACTCTCGTATACCCTTGCGCATCGAAGTAATTGCGGATGACGCCCGAGAGGAACAACGGCAGGATGCCGTACGACAAGCCGATTAAATAATGCTTCGCGATGTCGCGCACCTCGGGATCGAGCTGCATGAAGCCGAGGATCGGGTCGAGGGCGAGGGCGCCGATTCCGTAGACGACGACGGCGATGACGGCGGATAGGTAGAGCGCTTGCGTGACCGAAGGCGCGATGCCCTCCGTCCGCCCCGCGCCGACGAGCTGCGAGACGACGGGAGTGACGGCGATCAGAATGCCCGTCAAGGCGACGTACGCCGGCATCCATAGGCTCGAACCGATGGCGACGCCGGCCAGATCGTCGGTGCCCGCCCGGCCGGACATGATCGTATCGAATAAGTTCATTGCGTTGTATCCGACTTGCGTGACGAGAATCGGCCAGAGGATGGTCAAAAATTGACGCAGCTTCTGTTTGCTTGAATAGGTTTGTTGCATGTTTTCGTTCCCTCCGATGAAAAAAGCACGGCGCAACAAAGCCTGGGACTCCCCGTCCCAGGCTTCTTGGCCGTAGAGTTATATCATACAACACAATGATTATATTTTCCACGACATGTAACGTTACTCAAGGCTCGCGAGAATATGGTACAGTAAGGGGAGGCGAACACGGAGGCGGAAGGCTTGTATTATTTGTACACCCATGCATGTCACGAGGACGAGAAGGATATCTTCTCGCTGGAGCGGCGCGCGCTATTCGGCGGCGGAGTTCCGGCGGGAACGCCCCTGGCGTTCGCGTCCGACCGGGAGATCGACCCGAGTCGCAGCCCGTTCTTGAAGAGCCGTCTAGGCGTCCGGTTCGAAGCGGAATCGCCGTCGGCGCTCGCGGACCGCATCCGAGAGGCGGGGACGGCGTCGCCGTCCTTCAAGGTCGTCTATACGAAGACGGGCGAAGACGTCCCGTATGCGGAACGCCGGGACGTCGAACGCGTCGTCGGCGGCGCCGTGCGGGGCGCGGCCGACATGCGCGCGCCGCTCGAGCGGTTCGGGGTCGGGAGATTCGACGGCCGGTGGGTGTTCGGTCCGCTGCGGGAGAACGACGGCGCTTGGCGGACGCACGAGGGGAAGCCCCGGCAATATTCCACGGCGCTTGGTATCCGCTTGGCGCGTGCCGTCGTGAACGCGGCGGCGCCGGAGCCGTTCGGCATCCGCGCCATCGATCCGTGCTGCGGCATCGGCACGGTGCTGCTGGAGGCGCTGTCGATGGGCGTGGACATCGTCGGCTCGGACGCGAATCCGCTCGCCGTGCGCGGCGCTAGGGAAAATCTGACGCACTACGGCTATCCCGACGTCGTGCAGGTCGCGGACGCGCGCAGGCTCGAAGGGGCGTACGACGTCGCGATCGTCGATCTGCCGTACAACCTTTGCTCGGTGCTGCCGGAGAAGGAGCTGGACGAGCTGCTGTCCGCCGTACGCCGTCTCGCGGCGCGGGCGGCGGTCGTCGCGACGCAGCCGATCGACGCTGCCGTGCGCCGCGCGGGCTTCGCCGTGCGCGACCGCTGCGAGGCGCGCAAAGGCGCTTTCCGTCGAGAGGTGCTGCTGCTGGAATGAAATTTTCTTTAATCCCTATCGAAACAGTAGGAATTATTCCGGATTCGTTGTATACTGTTGATTGGACATTTCCGACTGCGCTATAATTTTTCCCAACCCCATTCCTCAAGAGCAAAGGAGTACATATGGACAAGAAACTTATTTTCGGCCACAAGAACCCGGATACGGACACGATTTGCTCGGCGATCGCT
>JAPSKX010000024.1 GCA_031181325.1 Paenibacillus sp. | reverse complement strand
CCTGCACGTTCAGCAAGTTAAACACCTGTTCAAAGTCGTCGTTAATGATAGAGCCCGTTGACAAAATGAGCATAATCACGATCACAGGAGCAATCGAGGGCAGAGTAATGCGGAACATCTTCTTTAATCGGCTGATACCATCGATTTCGGCAGCTTCGTATATCTCAGGATTTATCCCCGCGATGGCCGCCAAAAAGATAATGGCGTTAAAGCCCACGCTTTTCCATATGTCGGTACTGACCAGAATTGACCGAAACCACGATTCTTCCGTGATAAAATAAACAGGTTCCATCCCGAGCATCGTTAATGCAATGTTGATCGGCCCTCGACTCGGCGATAAAAATTCGATGATCAATCCGCTCATGACGACCCATGAAAAAAAGTGCGGGATATAGGTGATGGTTTGTACCGCCTTCTTGAATATGGGCTGCATCACTTCATTAATCATGAGCGCAAGCAGAATCGGTGCGGGAAATCCGAATAGAAGCTTATAGCCATTAATAATGAGCGTATTTTTCAGTACGGTCCAGAAATAATCGTTTTGAAAAAGATCCTTAAAGTTCTGGAACCCCACCCAGGGACTATTGAGTGGGCCAAGGAGAAATTTATAGTCTTGAAAGGCAACGACGACACCGTACATAGGTGCGTAGTGAAATACTGCATAATAGAGAATGACAGGCATCAGCATGAAGAATAAAAACATATTCGCTTTGTATTGCTGGAAAATTCCATTCTTCTTACTCAGCTTTCGGCTTGGACTGCGCGCTTTATTTACGCTAGAATAGTAAGCACTCAAATTCCGCTCACTCCTTTTCTAAGTTGGAAGTGTTTACATCCCGATCGTAACGAACACGTTACTGGATATCAATTTACAATTACTTAAGAAAATAGCGATTATTTAATATTTTGTGGTAAGAGACGATAATAACGATTTCTTACGATTTATCAATTTTCTACACAAGCGCGCTATTTACGGGGGGCAACCTGTCATGAGTCGGATCTGGTTCAGAATGATTGTGGTGAACTTGATATTAATTTTCTTAGTCACGATCATTCCCACCGCCATTTACTTGAACGTCTTCAGCAACAATATCAATGAACAACTCCATCGAATCAACGGGCAGCGGGTTGCGGAATTTCGAAATTCGCTGGATCAATCCATTGTCAGAGAAACATTGCGAATTGCAGACCTCTTCATGTCCGATAGGGAGAGAAATCAATTCTTGATTCATCCATTAACCCATGACATCAGCAATGACTCGTCCCGCATTTTGCAGGTATCCTCTCAATTAAGAGATTTGCAGTACAGTTTTCCATTTCTCAACTCCGTCGACCTCTACTACAGGCAGGGTAACTTGATATTCAAAGGTCCGAATGTGTGTTTTATGGATTTGGGTGACTGCGACTTAGGCTATCGCGAGCATTGGCTTACTTTGTTTCAACAGCAATCCCAAGAAAACTTCAAATGGTTTCGGTATACGGATAACAGTGTCTCCCCTTCCGAGCAGATCATTACGTACATTCGGGGGTTACCATACTTCTCTACAGGGGAGCGGAACGGGATCATCGCGATTAATTTGGACGAAGCAGCGGTCCGCAGCATGCTTCCAAAGCTAGACGACTCGAGCCAGGCGGATTTGTGGATAATCGACGGTGCCGGGCAAACGGTTACAACTACGTCAGAGGACTCCTCGCTCCAAGAAAGCGTGAAGGTACGACTAACCCAGGAGACGGCCCAAGACGGGATGTTTCGCATGACGATTCATGACGAGCCCAGTATCGTTTCTTATTCGCGTTCCGCTTATAACGCCTGGAATTATGTATCCGTCGTTTCTATACACGAATATTTCAAGAAAACAAACGAGCTGCGCAACGGGTTGATCTTTATCGGCGTTGCTCTCCTCACGGTCAATTTGCTGATCGGCTTCCTTATTACGAAACGCACTCAAACGCCGATCCGCCATATGTTCGGACAATTCAGCAACGAGCTGGAAACGATGAAAGAACGTTGGGAACGCAATGAACCGACGATACGTCAGGATTATTTGACGAAGCTGCTTCGCGGGCAATGGGACACCGACGGCGTGCGCGACGAGAATGCTCACCTTCTCGGCATCCGCTTCACCGAACCCGCTTGTATTTCCTTTATCGCGCATTGGAATCCACGTTCTTTGCACATCCGCGACGAACTCCTTCTACCCTTTAGAATTGTCGAGGGGCTCGAGCAGGCATTCGAAGCGGACACGTTATACGCCGTTTCCACCGATAAACACAGCATTAGCGGTATGATCCATTTTTCCGGCGAAGGCGCTTTCGAGCTGCTGAAAAGAATTGCCGATACATTATCGCAGTTTGAAGCGGACATTACCCGATATGCGATTTCAGCGGGGAACGTATATCCGTGCGCCCCCGCCAAGGTATCCGCTTCTTACGGCGAAGCCATTATCGCAATGGAATACCGTTTTTTAGAAGATAGCGGCATTCTTTACTATCCGCTTCTGAACATCTCGCAACGGCAAGACTCTGCAACTCTCACTCGTTCGACGGGAGCGATCGAAGAAGCGATTCGTTCGGGGGATGAACAAAAACTGCTGCTCTCGGTAAGAAATATAATCGAAGAGATCCGGAGCGGTGGATATACAATAGCGTGCAGCCGTATTCTTTTACAGGAAACATTCTCTTCGATTCAGAAGGGCTTGGAATCTCTTGGCCTCCAATCGCATCATTGGTTTGGTTACGACATCCGAACGCATTGGAAACAATTCGAATACCTCGCGGATGTCGAGTCGTGGGCAGAATCCGTGCTCCGTACGGTCGCCGCCAAAGTTACCGAGAAGAAACGGTCCGTCGACGCTCTGACGGAATCGAAACTAAAGCAGTATATCGAGGACAACTTATTTTCAGACGTTTCATTGGAATCGGTCTCGGATTGGATCGGCTTGAGTCCCAATTACGTGAGCAAAATGTTCCGCATCATGACGGGAAACACGTTCATCGAATTTGTGACGGAACGCAAGATGCTGCGCGCGGTGGAGATGCTCGGCGAGAAAAAACTGACCGTACAAGCCATCTCAGAAAAACTTGGTTATCAGTCAACCCCCCACTTCATACGGGTCTTCAAAGAAAGATACGGTACGACGCCGAAACAATATCAGAAGCAACATCTTTCCGGAGATTACATGAATAAGTAAACATGGATGGATCCGAAACGAAATGCCGTCCCCAAGGGACGCTGCCGCCGTCCAAAACGAAACTGCCTCAAGGCATAGAAAATACCCCGATTGTTTAATCGGGGCTGAGGTCGTTGTGATCGTTGTTAAGGCCTGCGCGATAGTATCTCTATATCCGAGACTTTCATTCGTCGGCTAGTCCGGAGAGAAGTTTCTTTGGTGAGCCTATAACGATTCTATTCTACGATTTCAATGCGTCCGTCTTCGTATATCCGTATGGTATGAGACGCCGAATCGACATCGCCCGCCGACCAATTCGATGCGTCGACGTCCGGCCATAAGCCAGAACCGCCGTCTTCGACCGCCGGCCGCTCGAACAAGCGGTTCAGCGCGACGACGGCTTCCTCGCGAGTCAACGCCTCGTCCGGGCGGAACGTTCCGTCGCCGTATCCGCGAACAAGCCCGGCCTCCGCGGCCGCCTCGATCGCCGCAGCGGCCCAATGTCCAGCGGTATCGCCGAAGACTGTCCTAGCGTCATGCAGCGTTATCCCCTTCCACCGTACCGCGATGACTGCGAGCTCCGCGCGAGTCACGCTCTCCTCCGGCCGGAAGCCGCCCGACGGATCGCCCGTCAGGATGCCAACTACGGAAAGTCGGCCGATGTCGCTATACGCCCAATGCGTCGGCGCAACGTCTTCGTAACCGACGACGACGACACTCTCGTCGATAGTATTCGACGCGCGAGCGAGCATCGCGGCCAACTCCGCTCGCGTAACCAGTCCGTTCGGATAGAACGATCCGTCCGGATAGCCGGTGACGTAACGGATGTACGTCTCGTACTCGACGTCGGTCGCAAGCAGGGTGAACGTACTGAATTTTTCGATTTCGATCTCGATGCCGATCGGCTCGCCTTGGGCGTCGAACACGATTTGCCCTCGCTCGATTGCTTTCTCGCCGTCGCTATGTTCGACGAATACGGCGAAGCTATTGAATACCGTCCGCCGCTCCGACGGATCGACGGGCAGCGTTACGCCAGTCAAGGGGAACATGACTTTCGTCGAACGACCGCTATAATTCGTCTCGATCGTCATCGGTTGTCCGACCGGTGTCACGTTGGCGCCGTCGGCATAAGCGCGAAGTTCTTGCGTGTCCGAAACGCGGTTGCGGACTTGTTCGGACTCGCCTGTATCCCGAATCGGCACCACGCGGAAGAACAAATCCTTGCCGTCTTCACTGAGACGACTCAACGTTTCCTGGGACAGCGTAATTCGAGCTCCCGACGCTTCGATAGCAAGCCCGACGCCTGCGCCTCTTAGCTTGCCTAGCGCTTCGCCGGAAACGGCGATGCCGACTTCGTCCGCCGGAGCGTCCGGCAAGTCGTCGATTACGATCCGCGCCACCGCGGAGCCGTCCGCGGCCGCTTTCGCCACGACTTCGTCGACCTTCGCCCCTTGGAAGACGACGTTGTCCGACACCTTGCCATTCGCTTCGACGTTCCGCGTAATATCGACCTGGACAACCTCCCTGCTCGCCGCAGCTTCGCCCGTCAACACCTTCGCTTGGCGCGTGACGCCGACCGCCGGCGCCGTAACCGCTGCCGGCGACTCCGCTGCAGGCGACTCCGCTGTCGGCGACTCCGCTGCAGGCGGCTCCGCTGCAGGCGACTCCGCTGCAGGCGGCTCCGCTGCAGGCGGCTCGATTTGACGCGTTATGTCGAGCGTATACGCCTTCGTTGCGCCCCCTTGCGCAGTTACGACGATGGCGACCTCGTTGTTACCCGGTTCCAGGTCGATCTCGCGCTCGCCGCCGTTTCCGATCGAGACGCCGTCAATCGTTACGTCGGCCGTCGGGTCGAGCGCGCGGAGCGCGACCGTCGCCGTCCGATCGCCGCCGGAGGCCTGCGCCGCGTATGCGGGGACTCCCCCGGCATTCGTCGGTATCAACGCCTCCCCGTCGACCGAGAGAGAGGCTAGGTCGGTGGATACGACTTGCACCGTCCGCGTCGCTTCCGCCGCGTTGTTCCCATTGGTATCCTGTACGTTATACCGGAGGGTGTACGTCCCCACTTCGTCGCTGCGAACCGTGCCCGTAACGACGACAGCGCTCGTTATGTCGCGATTGGCTTCGTCGGCCGCCGCAAACCCCGGCTCCGCATAGGACTGCCCCCTCGGCACATATACCGTTCGATCGCCGTAGAGCGCGATCGTCGGACGCGACTGGCGAGTAATTTTCAATATATACGTCTGGGTTGCGCCTCCCTGCGCGGTTACGACGATCGTCACATCGTTGCGCCCCGGCGACAACGGTATGGACGCTTCCCCGCCGTTCTCTTTCGCTGTACCGTTGATCGTTACCGTCGCCGTCGGGTCCAAAGCCGAAGCCGAGACCGTGACGTCAGCCACATCACTCCCTGCCTGGGCTTCGTACGAAACGCGAGCCGCACTGAAGTTCGGCGTCAAAGCGGCATTCGCGCCGGTCGACAACGCTGCCAGCTCCGCCGAGACGACCTTCACGGTGCGCGTTACTTCCGCCGCGTCATTCCCGCTCTGATCCGACACATGATATCGGAGCACGTACGTTCCGAGCGTATTCGAATCCACTGATCCGTCGACCCTCACAGCAGCCGTCAGCTCCGAATCTACGTCATCGACCGCCTCGTATCCCGGTTCCGCGAACGGGGCGCCTCTGTTCAAATACACGAACTCATCTCCGTGCAGCGTGATTATTGGCTTCGTCTCGTCATGAATGTAAAAACTCACTTCGGCCGTTGCCGTTTTGGGATCGTCCGTATCGCCCGGTTGACCGTTATCCAATACCGTAGTCAGCCCGTTGTCCGACACCGTGTACATAAACTTCGCCAAACCCGTAAAGTTCGGGCTCGGCCTGAACTCGATGCGGTCGTTCGCAAGCTCGACCGTGCCGCCCGCGACCTCCGTCACGTCCGTAACGGCGAGCGACTGGGATAACTTCTCGTCCTCCGGACCGGCAATGTCGTTGGCGATAATTCGCGAATATGCAATATTGACTTGCTCGGTTCCTAGGGCGACCTTCTCCAATCGGTCGTTATTGGCCGTCGGCTCGTCGTTGACTTGGGCGACCGTTATATTCGCTTGTACTGGGTAGCTGATCAGCGCATCGCTTGCGCCCGGCGCCGCCGCCGTGCGGAAGGCGAAGCCAGTGTTCCCGTGAGCGTCGGCGTCCGGTTTGAACCGAAGCCCCTGACCGCCCTCGGCCACGGTAATGAAGGTATCGTTCGCGATCGGGGTCGCACCGTCGCGGTGAAACAAGCTGCCTCCGACAATATTCGTAATTTTGAAATGCGTCGCCGGCGCGCCGCCCGCGTTCGTCGGCGTAATGACAAGTCCGACCGTGGAAAGCATATCCTCCGCCGTTATACTGTCGGTCACCGACGGCGCATCGGATTGGGCATCGATCCGGAAACTGACGATCGCTTGACTCGTCAGTCCCCCGTCGTCTTCGATCGTGTACCGGAACGAAGCGATTCCTCTGAAATTCTCTTCCGGCGTGAAAATGACGTTCGATAGGGTGCTGTCGAGACGCACCTCGCCGCCGTCGATTTTCTCTACGGATATCATTGTCAACGACTGCGAGAACTCGTTGGCCGCGCCCTTGTTGTCGTTCCCCGTCAGGTCGGTGACCGCGATCGTGCGCTCACCCGAATTTTCCGCAATAGGCGTAAGTCCGTCATTCTGCGCCGCGGGCGTATCGTTCACCGCGTTGACCGTAACCGTCGCCGTCGCGGGATCGCTTAAGCCGGTGCCGGAAGTATCGAGCGCGGCTTGCACCTGGAACCCGAACGTATCGTTCGCTTGGGAATTCGCGTTCGGCGCCGGCTCGAATTTCAACCCGAGCGCGCCTTCGCTCGCGGAGATATAGCTGCCGTCGAGAATCTCCGTGGTGCCGTCGTTCCGGAGCAGCTTGCCGCCTTGAATCGAACTGATTTTGAAATACTGAACGTCCGCCCCGTCCGACGGATTGCGCGCGAGGACCAAGCCGTCGGAAGTCATCATGTCTTCCGACGTCGACGCAGCCGTGACGGTCGGTACGTCCGCGACCGAACGAATCGCGAACGTAACAATCGCATCGCTCGTCATCGGCACGGCGGCCCCGTTCGTCGTGCCGTCGTCCGTAATTCGGTACATGAAGCTTGCGGAACCGTTGTAATTCGGAGTCGGCGTAAAGACGACGCTCTCCCCGTCGACGATCGCAACGCCGCCCGCCGGGATGCCGATCAGCGTGATCGTTAGCGATTGGTTGCTCTCGTTCTCGGCGCCCTTGTCGTCGTTATGGAGCAAGTGCGAGAACGGGATGCGAACCGGATTCGCGTCTTCGTCCACGTCGGACCACACATCCGGTCCCGCCGAAGGCGGATCGTTAACTTCCCTTACTGTCATTGCCGCGTATGTTCTCGCGCTGAGCCGCTTGCCGTCCGTACCGGGAGCGGCCTGCACGTAAAATCCGAAGCCGACAGCTCCGTTGGCGTCGTCGGCCGGTCTGAATTTCAAGCCGGCCAGACCTTCCGCCGCCGTGATGAACCCGCCTTCGGGAATCGCTGTCGTACCGTTGTTTTGGAACAACATCCCTCCGGTAATCCCGGTGATCTTGTAATACTGCGTCGTCACGCCGCCCGAATCGTTCGCCGCGATGACGAGACCCGAGGTGTTCTGCGTATCCTCCTGCGTCTCGCCGTTCGTCACATGCGGCTGGCCAGCGGCCGCATCGACGTTGAACGTCGCCGTGCCCTCGTTGTCGCTGGTCTGGGGGTCGGAAGTATCGGCCGTCCGGCCATCGTCCCGGATGCGATATGTAAACGAAGCCGAACCTGCGTAATCCTGAGCAGGCGTAAAGACGACGTCTCCGTCGGAGAGGCGAACCGTGCCTACGCTCGGATCGGAGAAAACCGAAGCGATGAATAACGACTGGTTGTCCGCTTCGTTCGAAGGGCCTGCGGTGTCGTTGCCGAGCAGCGCTGCGGCGGGAAATATGTTGTCGATCGAATTTTGGTCGATCGAAGGCAGCGCGTCGTCGTTCGCAAACGGTTTATCGTTTACTTCGGTGACCGTTATGGTCGCTTTGGAAGTTTCGCTAAGCCCTTTGCCGACGGCGTCCTGAGACGCGGCCATCAGGAACGAGAACGTATCCCCCTCGGCGCCGTTCGCATCCGGGGTCGGCATGAATGTCAGCCCCGCCTCTCCTTCCGCCAGCGAAACGAAGGTTCCGTTCGCGATCTCGGTCATTCCATCCCGCAAGTACAGTCTGCCTCCCGTAATGTCCGTAATTTTCATATGCGTCACGGTCGAGTCCGCCGGATCCTTGGAGAGGATTAGATCGACCGCAGGCATGTCCTCTTGGACGGTCGTCGCGACCGGGAGCGGCGGCTTCGCCTTCTCCTCTGTCGTCAAGACGAGCTCCGGTTGATCCGCGAAGTTGTCGTCCGCATAAGTGACGATTTCCAAAAAGTCGCTTGGATTTCCGAAAGATTCGTTCGCAAGCAGCGCGAAGGTAGCGAAGCTGTCGGAGCGGTCCTTAACGAATGCGGTGACGTCGAACTCGATCCACCCGTCGTAGGTCGTTAACTCGGCTCCGCTTAAGGAAACCAATTCCGGAGCGCCGCCGGTCTCCAGCGGGGTCGCCTCGTTCCACGCTTGTATGCCGTAGACCTTAATGAAAGGAACGATCGACGGGTCGCTTGACGAAATCGAATCGACCTTAATGCGTAAGAGTGCCTCCGTAACGACCCTGCCGGATAAACTAGGCAGCCTGAACTGGATCGCCGTACGGGAATAACCGATGTTCGAGTCACTGGATTTGCCCATGACATTGAACGGACTTTCCATCCATGCGTTCGACGCTTGTCCCCAGGTCCCGTCCTTCTCCGGTAAAATCGGATTGGCGTTCGCGTCGAGCGGGATGACGGATTGCGTCAGCAACACGCTAGTGACCGCCAAGACCGCGAGCTTCTTCTTCATGCCTGTATTCTCCTCTCGGTGCATAGCTCTTTGACGAATATACGCGCATTGTGTGGAATACGCCAGATTCATAGAATTATATCGAGCCAAGTGACAGTTGTCTAAAACATTGAAACACGCGAATTGACACTTGACCGATGGACAGAATGTTTCGGAGCAGGCTAAAAAAAACGTCGGCAAAAATGTGTTCGTACGGATCCGGGGGCAATGACCCTTGCAATACTGCCTCGCAAAGGAGCGCCCCCGCGGACGATCGTCCGCGGAGGCGCTCCAGGTTCTCGGTATAGGGTTAAAAATAAACGGTTTTCCCTGTCTCCGCGGATCGGTACACCGCTTCTAAGATTTGCGTAACGACCATGGCTTCCCGTGGTTTCACTAACGGTTCCGTGTCGTTCACGATGCTGTGGATCCATTGTTTGGCTTCGTATTCGAAGTCGGTTAGTTGTTCGCCTCGAAACCGTTCCCTGGCGTTCGCGTTTACATCGATGGCGTTCATGAATAAACACCCGTCCCGCTCGCCGTTGATCCGCAGCTCGTTTTTTGCGAAATCCGCGCCGCCCTTCGTGCCGCAGAGCAGGTTGCCGCCGCCGTCCGCGATGTTAAGCGCCCAACTGGTCTCGATAATGACCGTAGCGCCGTTTTTGAACTTCACGTATCCGAACGCCGAATCCTCGACCTCGAATTCGTCGGGATTCCAGGACCCCCATTCGTTCGCGGCGTTTTCGGTATGCTTCAGTTTATGAAAGACGCTGCCGACGACGCTCTCGGGTTCGTAGTTGTCCATCAACCATAAGATCAGATCGAGGGAATGCGTACCGATATCGATCATCGGGCCGCCGCCCTGCTGTTCTTTATCCAAGAACACGCCCCATGTCGGCACGCCGCGTCTTCGGGTGGCTACGGCCTTGGCGAAGTAGATGTCGCCGAGCTCCCCGTTTACGATCATCTTTTTTAATAGTTGGCTTCTGGCGTTGGAACGATTCTGATACCCGACGGTCAGCTTCTTGCCGGTTCGCAAGTGAGCTTCGTACATGGCCCGGGCTTCCGCGCCCGTGACGGCCATCGGTTTTTCGCACATGACGTGTTTGCCGCTTTCGAGCGCGTCGACGGAGATCATCGCATGCGAGCTGTTGGGCGTGAGGACGTGTACGACCTCGATCTCATCCAACGCAAGCAGATCTTTATAGTTCGTAAACACTTGCGCATCGGGCGTGCCGTATTTCGCTGCGGCTTCCTCGGCCCTCTCCGGCTTCAAGTCGCAGAAGGCGACCAACTGCACATTGTCTAATTTGGCCAAGCACGGCATATGCTTGCCGTTCGCAATCATGCCGCAGCCGATGATCCCTACTTTTACGGCTCTCATAACGCCGACCCCTTCCTTATTTGAACTCTACCGTTCGGTGTTCCCGATGCGCGATATAGGCCGATTCCAACAGCTCCGTCAGCTTCGTTCCGTCTTCCAGTCCGAAGGGCATCGGCCGATCGTGAAGCAATGCGTCGACCCATTGGAGAATCGGCTGCGGTTGTTCTTTCGGGAGTTGAGTCGGCGATACCCATCCGGCGAACGGCAGATCGAGCCTCTTCGATATAACTCTTACATTGTCGTCCGAGATCATCAAGGTGCCCTCCGTACCGTACAACTCAAGAGCGGACGGGGTTCTGTACGTAACGAGGCTCGTTTCCACCAAGGCGACCGCGTTGTTCGCGAACTCGATCGAACACTGCGCATTATCCTCGACTGCCCGACGGGTGAAGTAATGGAACATGGACGTGATTCGCTTGGGCTTCCCCAGCATCCAGCTGGCTAAGTACATCGGATGACAGCCCAGATCCATCATCGCGCCGCCGCCGGCTTGCTTCTCGTCGTACCAGTATTCCGGGAGCCAATTGTTCAAAGCGCCGTCGTGGCCGTTCCGGATGCGCAGCAGCGTAATGTCGCCAAGTACTTGGTCGTCGATCAACTGCTTCGCGAACAATTGGTGGGATCTCGTGCGAGCGGGGAACGAGATGCAAAACTTGACGCCCGATTTCCGAACCGCCGCGGCGATTCGATCGCATTCTTCCACGGTAAGGGCCATGGCTTTCTCGGTGAAAATATGTTTGCCGGCCTCGGCCGCGGCGACCATAACGTCCGCATGCATGCTTGTCGGCGCATCGACCACGACGCCGTCGACGTCTTCACGCCGTAAGAGCGTATCCAGATCCGCCTCGAAATCCGCCCCCAATTCGGCGGCCCATTCCGATCCGCGGTTCGGTTGTTCGTCCCAAACCGCCGTGATCCTCACGTCGCCGCAGGACTGCAGCTTTCTTGCGTAATCGGCCGCATGCACATGCCACTTGCTTAACATCGCTACGTTCAACATGCGTATTCCCTCCTATTCGTTATAAAGCATGATTGCGATCGTGACTCCATCCGGATCGTTAGGGTACTGCAGGCGAACGGTGCCGCTCGGTTCATGCCATGCGAAGGCGATGTCCTGCTCCGTTCCGGAATGCGACACGCGCACGGAGACGGGTTTGTTCCTGCAACGGAAGCAAGCGACCGCTCGCACGCGTTCCGGACCTCGGGCCATGAAGCGATATCCCGGCTGCGTCGAAGGAATCGACTCGATCCGGGAGGATGCGGCGACGACCGTAGGCTCCTCTTCGACAGGTACGGCATTCAGATCGTATAACAGTGCGTTTTCGCCTGGGGACAGCTCGATGCGTTCGATCACGCTTAACAGCGGATCGAACAGATTCACATACATGCCATTCAACGCGAGCGGGTCGGCGCTGACGGATTCGTCCAGGACGGCCGCGATCACGTAAGGTCCGCGATGAAGCAGGAAATAATGTTTCGGATTCCATTGCAAGCTAGGATCGCTTCGGGCGTCGATCGCATCGGCGACCATGCGACGAAGCCGGTCCGCTCCCTCTTTCGTCATCGCGCATGCCGCCGGATTCTGACGTAACAAGCCTACGATTCCCTGTCCGGCCGGGTGCAGACCTTCCTCCACTGTCGCATCGAGCCCGAGGCAACGGAATAAATGCTGAGCGGGCGTGTCGTACGCAGCTTTCCCTTGATTCCACCATGCGCGGACGCCATGGAACGGATCTTGACCGTCCCCGACGTATACGAGAATGCCGCCGCTGCGCACCCACTCCGCGATGGCGTTATGAATATCCGGAGATTCCGGCTTCATGAACTCATAGCTGAGCACCAGCACGCGGTAGTCGTCCAAATAAGCGGGGAATCGTCGAATGTTTTCCAGCTGAACGGGCCGTACCGTAATGCCATGCTTCAGCAAGGGCAGCGTAAGTCCGTAAAACGGAGACCAGTCTAACAAATCTCTGACTTCGGAGCCTTGCGCGTCTTCGACGACCGTTCCGTCATATTTCAACGAAGTCTCCGATTCGCTTAGCCCGGGCATATTCCGCTGATACATGGCAGTGTCCGAGAGCAGCACGCCGATCCCGCCCCGTTCGCCTTGGAACCGAATCTCGTCTTGCTGCATGTTCCCGAGCGTGTGCATGACGTTCAAGAGCAAGGTAGCATAGGGGTCCGGAATTCCTTCCTTGCCTTCTCCGTCCTCTTTCGGATACTTCCCTTCGAAGATGCGGCTGGGCCAGGGCGCGACTTCGTAATGGGATATATGCGGATGCAGCAACGAAGCGACGACGGTCTTTAAGTAGTTCTCGCGATAATCCCTCCAGGTGTGCTTCGGATCGTCCTCGATCGGGTCATGCAGAAACCACATCCGCCGTTTCGTTCCGCGGACGAGCTCCTGCATTACGCCGTATTCGAGGAAGGCCGTTTCGAAGGTGCGCTCTCTCCGCTTCCCTTCGTACACATTCGGCGTCCGCGACGTTCCCGTCCATATTTGTGCGATATATCCGTCTATCGTCGGAAGGTCGAGCAGCCTTGACTCGGGACTGACGATCCGCCATTGCGAATAATTGATCAGGCTATGCGTCGGTACGAAGAACCGAAGACGGCGGTCGTAGGCAACCATGGCGTATTCCTTCAAGGCCGCGCACAGTCGATCCAAACAGCGAGTATATAGGTAGGCCTTCAGCTTTGAAGCGCGAAACTGCGCGTCGACGGATTCATGCGGGGCCGTCCAGGGCTCGTTGTAATACAGCTGCCATTCTCGCTTGAACGCTTCCGAATATCCCCCTTCCACCCAGAATTCCGGTTCCTCCAGATGGATGGCTTCCACGCCGGCATCGACTGCCCGTTTGATCCGATTCGTCAGGAAATCCGTGTATGCGATGGTCGGTACCATATAAGGGATGTCTTCGGAGGTGCCATGAATGATGGTTTCTCCGTATCGGTTCCTCTGCGCTTCATCCCAGTGGTCGCGTCCGTCCACCTTGCCGTTCAAGTAGTCCTGATAATCGCCCCAAGAAACTCCTGTCATCAAGTGTACTACGTACCCGCGATCGGCCCATTGGCGAATCCGGTCCGGCATATCCGGCCCGATGCCGTATACCATGACGAAATCGGTTTGCAGATCGTATGTCGGTCCGTAGGGAGCGCCGATTTGGAAACCGGTCCGCTCTTCGGTACGCGCTCGATTCATGACGCCGTCATCTCCCCGATAGGAATTTCCGAAAGTTTGATGGGATGGCGGCGGCGCCATCCCATCATGGATAAACTACTAGAACCCTACGTCGTCCCTTTCGGCAGCTTTTTGGGCCACGAACTCGGCCATTTCTTCGACGCCGGCCGCCCTGAATTTTTCTTGAACATTGCGGAGCATCGTAAGCGCTTCCTCGTCGGATCCCGCGAAGAACGCCTTTTTGAACTCCTCGTCGAAATTCAAGCTGCTGGTCTTATCCCTAAACTCCTGATACTTCGGCCACTCCCTCGCAAGGTAGCTGGCGCTCACTTTATCGATGATCTTAATAGGCATTCTCTCCGAGAAGCTATCCTCCAGCTTCTCCCACTCTGTTTTTTCATCCTCGGTTTTCGGCCAAGCGACGTCGGGGGAGAACGCGCCGATGAACCGGCCCGGGAGATAACTGAGCCCTGCGTCTCGTTTCGAATCCGGGTTTTCATCGAATTGTTTTTTCACGTCGGGAATCCATTTCGGAACCCCGTTCTCCATCGTGTAGTGCGTTCCTTCGATCCCGAAGTGCGCAAGCAAGCGGCCCTCTTCGCTGTTGACATAATCGATGTACCTTAGCGCCGCATCGGGATCTTTAATGTCGGCGCTTAGGAAGAGGACGGGGAAGCCCGAACGTCCGGGTTTCTCCACTTGCGTCCGAATTTCTCCGTTTTTGTTCTTCATCGGTCCCAACAATTCGTATTGCATTTCCGGATTCGTCTTGTACAGCGTTTTCTGCAGGTCGACTAACATCGGTTGGGCTCCGAATACGGCGAGCTTGCCCGTCGTAAGCTTTTCGTTCGCCGTCGTACTCGTATTGCTGAAGGCTTCAAGATCGAATAAACCTTCCGTTAATAACTTTCTCATGTACAACAACCTGGCCTCATGGTCCTTGGATTGCGTCCAGTGAATGAGCTTGCCGTCCACTTGGCGGAAGTCGGATATCGTGTATTCCGACCACCCGGCAAGGAATTGGCCGTAATCCCATCCGTTCCACATCGTTCCGGCCGGGATGACCGGCTTGCCGCCGATATCCTTGAAGCCTCCGTCTCGAATCTTCACCAAGAGGTCGTACAATTCTTCCTGGGTATCGATATCCTCCGCTTTCACATTTAAAGCTTTCAGGATATCCCCTCTGGCGAAGAGGCCGTAGTTCCAATTATGAATGCTCTCCGGGGTTCCGTCCGGCGTCTCCGTAGGAATGAGATACGTCTTCCCTTCGAACTCGGGGCTGTTGAGATCGAACTCGGCGAAATCCTTCGCGATTCCGGTGGTCACGAGTCTCTTCACATTCGGATACTTATCGAGATATGGGGTTAGATCCAGCAGTTGTCCTTCCGTAGCCGCCTTCTTGATGACCTGTCCTTCCCCGCCGGTCGTCGACCAGAACGGCGCGTTCACGATATCCGGCACCGTACCGGAAGCGAACATCGTGTTCAATTTTTCGACTTCGCTCGTCGTAATCGATTCCAGCTTTAGCGTTACCCCGGTATTTTCCCTGATTTGCTGGGCTACGGGATTGTTCTCCTGGTCTTGCGGGAACCCGGCGCCGCCGCCGTTCCATGCGCTGAGGAACGTCAACGTGACCGGCTTCATCTCTTTCTTGCCCGCCTCCTTCTCGCCGACGGATTCGTTCGAACCCGAGTCGCCGGAGCCTGCCTCCTTCACGCCGCTGCCTCCCATACATGCCGTCATCGTCGTTGCCAACAGGAAAGCGATTAACGTCATGCCAAGTCTGCCCCTCAGCCTGTTCTGCCTCATTCTACAATCCCCTTCCAACTAAATTTGTATATAAAAGGCATTGCCTCTTATACCGTCTACTCCTTAAGAGAACCTACTAACACGCCTTTTACGAAATATTTTTGAAGGAACGGATACACGCAGATGATCGGAGTCGTAATAATAATGACGAAAGTCATTCGCAGCGCTTCCGGCGTCACGCCGCGCAGCTCCATCTGCGTTTCGGTCATGTTTTGGATCGCGGAACCGCTGTTTCCCGCCGCCGACGTCATCGACTGGAAGGACGCTTCGCTGATCATCTTGTTCAGGAACGTTGCAGCCGGCTGCAGGTTTTCGTTTTGGATGAAAAACTGCCCGGTAAACCAGTCGTTCCAGACGCCGACTCCGACGAACAATGCGATGGTGGCCAGGACCGGCATCGAAAGCGGCATGACGATTCTTGCGAATACCGACAGCTCGCTGGCCCCGTCGATGCGGGCCGATTCCGCCAGGCCCTCGGGGATCCCGTCGAAAAACGTCTTCATGATAATCGCATTGAAGAAGCTGTACAGCGACGGCAGCACGAGCACCCAAAACGTATCGAGGATGTGCAATTGGCGGAACAGGATAAAGGTGGGGATCAGTCCCCCGCTAAACAGCGTAGTAAAGAAAAAGAAGAATACTATATATTTCCTTCCGGGCAGCCCCTTCCGCGAAAGCGCATACGCTAACAACGCCGTCAACAATACGGAGGCCACCGTTACGACCAAGGTGCGGGAAATGGATATGAAAAACGAATTCAGGATCAGCTTGTTGTTAAATGCTTTTAAATAGTTTTCCAATGTGAACACTCTAGGGTATAGGTAAATCCCCCCTTTCATTGCGTCATAGCCGTCATTGAAAGATAGAGCTAGGAAATAAATAAACGGGTATACCGCCGTAATGCAAAATAGCAGCAGCGCTGCATAGTTCAGCGTCATGTACAATCTGTCCGCCGGCGTCAGCCTTCTCGCACCCATACACACACCTCCTCATGTCTCGCAAGTTTTTTTTACCACAGCGACACGTCGCTCACGCGTCTGGAAATATGGTTCACGGCTACGATCAAGATGAGCGAGATCGCGGACTTGAACAACCCGATGGCCGTGGAATAGGCTAATTGTCCTTGCTGCAGACCTGTCTTTAACACATAAGTGTCTAATATTTCCGAGACGCTTAACGTAGCCGGAGATTGCATCAGCCAGATTTGGTCGAAGCCCGCGTTCAAGATGCCGCTGAGGGAGAAGATCAGCAGGATGCCGATCGTCGGGGTCAAGCACGGCAGCGTAATCTTGAACAACTTGCTCCATCTGCCCGCGCCGTCGATTTCCGCGGCTTCGTACAAGTGCGGATCGATATTGGTCAACGCGGCTAAATATATGATCGATCCCCAGCCTACGCCCTTCCAGATGTCGGAGATGACGACCAGCGGATAAAACAATTCCGGTTTTCCCATGAAGAAGATCGGAGACAGACCCATTTGGTAACGGATGTCGTTGATGAGCCCGACGTTCGGAGACAAAATTTTTTGGAGCAGCGTAACGACGACGACCCATGAAACGAAGTGCGGAAGATAAGATATCGTTTGGAACACCTTTTTGAGTTTTTCGTGCATGACCGCGTTCAGCATCAAAGCCAATACCAGAGGAGCGGGAAATCCGAAAATGAGCTTCAAGGCGCTAATGGACAGCGTATTGCGGAGGACATCGTAAAAGCTCGAATCGTTCAAAAACTGTTCGAAAAATTTAAATCCGACCCACGGACTCCCCAAAATGCCAAGGTTGTATTTGAAATCTTTGAACGCGATCAGGATGCCGTACATCGGATAATAAGCAAAAATCAGAAACCATACGATCGCAGGGAGCAAAAACAAGTAAATATGTCTGAAATACCATATCTTGCTTAGCTTCTTGTTCCTCCGCAATTGTTCGATTCTAGGGATCGCGGACACTTTAGACAGCATGGTTCGAAACACCTCCTACAGCTTCATCGGTTCGTGGTTATAAAGCAGTCACGCGAAGCGTCATAATTTCGAACGGCTCGAAGGCAAGGCTCAGCGTTCGTCCATCGATAAGCAGAGGTCGGATCGGCCGTTCCAATAAGTCGGTAATCCATGCTTCGGCCATCGGGAAGCCGGCGTGCAAGTTCGTCCGGGCGCGTGTTCCTGCCGTTTCGTACAGTCGAATGACGATATCGCCGCCGTCCTCGGCCCGCTTCACCGTCTCGACCATCACGTTCTGTCCGTCCAGCTTCAGGAACGAGTCCCGTTCCGCGGACTTGCGAGTCGTGTCGTTGCCTGTGGCGTCCGACGGGAATATCGCGCGAAGCGGGACGTTTAATTCGTAACCCCGCTTATAAACTTCTGCTTGAACATGATCTCCCGGATGCGGATAGAGCGAATAGGTGAAGGTATGGTTCGCGCGATCCGCCTCGGGGTCCGGGTAACTCGGGCTTCGGAGCAGATTTATGTCGAGAACGTTATGTTCCGCCCGGTGGCCGTATTTGCAATCGTTAAGCAAAGCTACGCCGTAGTCCGGCTCCGATAAGTCGATCCAATGGTGGGCGCATATTTCGTCTTTCGCGAAATCCCATGACGTATTGCGATGCGTCGGGCGCCTGATATATCCGAATTGAATCTCGCAGCTGACGTAATCCGCGCGTACATTCACCGGGAAGGACGTCCGGAGCATCTTGCTCGACTCCCTCCAATCCGCTTCCGTCACGAAGTCGATTCTTCTGCTTCCGGCGGTAAGCACGACGCGCTGCGTCAGGCTGGATCGGCCGAACCGGTATCGCATCGTTAAGCCTGCGGTCGGACCGTCGAGGAACGCTTCGATACCTTCGATCGTCAGCGGCGCTTCGCCGGACTGACGGTAGGCGGGCGGGAAATCCCATGCATCGCCTTCATCGTGGAACACGCGAAGCGCATTAGCCTTTCCCCCCGGGAGGACGACTTCCCTGTCGTGTTCCTTGTCCCGGATGGACAGGATCTCGCCTTCCGCGCCGAACGTTACCTTCAGAAGGTCGTTCTCCGCCGCAAGCTCGTTCAGCGACACCTTCATCTCTGGGAACGCAGGCCCCTTCTCCGCGATGGAACCGGTTTCGGAACCCCTCGAGATGAATCCCATCGGCGGTACGCGCAGCCGCAGCCATCGATCGTCCAGCTTCAGCCATTGTTCGCGCTCCCATGGCAGCGAATTCATGACGCCGGCTTCGCCGATCGAACTCGCGAACGATTCGTAGCTTGCCGTTATCATCCGCTCCACTTGCTGGAGCATCGCCGCATACCGTTCCAACGACTCGTCGTAGACCCGTTTGATCGAAGAACCCGGAAGGATGTCGTGAAATTGGTACAGAAGCACTTCCTTCCAAATCTTCTCCAGCTCCGCGGACGGATACTCGGTTCCGTTCGTCACCCATGCGAGCACGGAAGCGAATTCCAGCTCGCGTAACGCCTTTTCCATCTTCCGATTGAACCGTTTGTTGCGGGCCTGTGTCGTTAACGTTCCTTGGTGTTTCTCCAAATAGAGCTCGCCGCGCCAAGAGGTATAGCGGTCTTCGCCTTCGGCCAGCTTCTCGAAGAACCGCTCCGAAGGTTCTTGCTCGACCGGGGCCAAGCCGAGCAGATTTTTCTCACGGCTCAGCCTCTCCAGATGCTCCTCCCCGGGTCCGCCGCCTCCGTCGCCGATCCCGAACAGCATTAGACACCGATCGGAGACGTTTTTATCTGCGTATTGCTTCTCCGCTTTCATAATGGACCGCGGCGCCGCCGGGCTGTTGTACGTATCTTCCGGCGGCATATGCGTGAGAATTCTAGATCCGTCGATGCCTTCCCAGAAGAAGGTGTGATGAGGGTGCCGGTTGTACATGTTCCAGGAAAGCTTCTGGGTCATCATGTAGTTCACGCCGGATTTCTTTAAGATCTGAGGTAAACTTGCGGAGTATCCGAACACGTCGGGCATCCATAATGTCCTTGTTTCGTGATCGAATTCTTGTTGAAAATATCGTTTGCCGTATAACACTTGACGTACGAGCGCTTCTCCTCCCGGAACGTTGGTATCCGATTCCACCCACATTGCGCCTTGCGGCTCCCACCGCCCTTCCTTGATTTTTTCTTTGATCTGGGCGTACAGCTTCGGGTAGTGTTGTTTCATCCAGTCGTACAGCTGGGGCTGACTCGCGCCGAATACATAATCCGGATACCGTTCCATCATCCGCAGCACGGTCGCGAACGATCTCGCTCCTTTGCGAATCGTCTCCCGGATCGGCCAGAGCCATGCAAGGTCGATGTGCGCATGTCCGATGGCGCTGATCGTCAGTACCGGATCGCCCCCCCGCATCGCCAGCTCCTTGCCGAGCATGCGGCGCGCTTCCGACACCCGATCATCGGTCAGTTCGGCGAGAAGCAGCGAGGCGTCTGACAATGCGCGGAATATTCTCTCCTTTCTCGCGGAGCCGGGGGGCAGCTGCTCGGCCGTTTCGATCAACACTTCGGCGTCGTAATACAACTGTCTGACCTGTTCCCGGCAGATCGCGACGAGCGCTTCCTTTAACGTTCCGCTGCGGAACTGCCCGAACAAATCGTTGCAGCCCGCATCGCCCCAGAGGTCGATCGTCTCCGCGCCTGTCGCCGATTCGGATACTAGGACGACGCGTTTCCCCGGAAGCCCAAGGGACGTATCGAATTCCGAATTTATATTCGTCAGTCCCTGCCTCGGGGAGCCTTCCTCGTCTACGATGCATAATTCGCCGTTTACGTCGATGAGCAGCACGACCTTCTCGCCGGCCGCTTCTTGAGGCACGCTGCCCGTGAAATGAAACCACCCGCAATCCCATAGCTTTCCCCAACGATCTCCTGCACGAAGCTCTAGCATTTGCCCCGAATATCTCTCCGCGTACGGTACCGGTTCCGGCGTGATCCATGCCGTTACCTGTAACTCCGAAATCGGAACGTAGATGGCTTTCTCCATGCGCCTTAACATGGCTCGCAAGGCTTCTGGTCTTACTGTTTCGTAAGGCATATGGGGGGTTCCCTCCTTGATTGCAAACGATTTCATTTGTATGGTTATAATATATTCGATTTATAATATATATTCAATATGTTGTGGGAAAAATTCCATATTTTCCTCATTCGGGAAAAATAAAAAGTCCGACAACTCTCTACTCATGTTGATTCGAGTAGAAAGCATGTCGGACTCGATATTCGATTTTATACCCGCGGGGATACGGGAGCGTGAATGCCCGTCGTCTCGCCGATAACCAATTCCGGTTCCACTAAGGTTTTAAAGTACTTCCCGTGTTGACCGTCGTCGTAGTTAATGACCTCAAGCAGCGTGAAGGCCGCCCGGTACCCCATGTCCCGTTCGAACTGCTTCACATGCGTGAACGTGCCGTATCCTTCGAGGATCGAGGTCGGATCGTCGAAGCTGACGATGGATATGTCCTCGGGCACCTTCAAGCCGACTTGACGAGCGATCTGGTATATTTTTGCCCCGAGGCTGCCGTTCAGCGTAATATAGGCTGTCGCCATGCGATTCTGAATATAGCGATACAACGGATGATTCTCGGCCTTCTCCAGACTGCCGATTTCGAAGCCGGTTACGATATGAGCAGGGTTAATGAGCGATCCCTTATCCTTCAAGGCGTTCATATACCCGTCGATTCGCTCTTGTACGGTTACGGTTTGCAATGGCGAGTCGGAGCATATCGCGATCTCCCGATGTCCCAGCTCCCATAGGTAGTTTACTGCCATGTTCACGCCAAGCCGGCCGTCCGAAGCGATATAGTGCGTTTCCACGCCGGGCAAATAGCGGTCGATAAGAACGAACGGAAAACCCGCAAACTTCATGCTAAGAATTTCCTCGTTGAACAATTCCTCGTCAACCGGGAAGATCAGCAGTCCTTCCACTCCGATCTTTCTGCAGGTCTTGATCGCCTCTTTTTCCCTCTCGATGCTGCCCTCCGATAAATAGATCACGCAGCGGTAGTCGTTCTCGTTCAACGCCTGCTGTATGCCCTGGATCAGCCGAATGGTAAAATAGTCGTAAATGCTGGGTAAAATAAGGCCGATCAGCCGCGTCCGCGCGTCCCCGATCGTTTTCTCGCCTTTATTCACGGCATTTCTGGGAGAAGACGCCGGAATTTCGTGTTCGGGGTCGCTTACGAAAGTCCCTTTGCCGGGCACCCGCGTAATGATTCTTTCGTTCACTAGGCCGGACAGCGCATTCACGACGGTAATCTTGCTGACTCCGAAACGCTCCATTAGTTCCTTCTCCGTAGGAATACGGTCCCCGATCTTCAAGGCCTGCGACGTAATTAAGTCGCGTATATACTCTTGAACCATCTGGTATAAGGGGGTTCTTTCCGACGAGTTCACCCGAGTCACCACATTTCGTGCAGTTTGATTTCTTTCATCATAACATGCCCCGTGAAAATAATCAGCCGAATCGAAATAAAAATATGTTGAATATATACAATTGATTAGAATATAAAAAGGGCCGCCTCTCTAGTCATATAAGACTATCGAGAGACGGCCCCGCGATCGCTAGGCATTACAGTAATCCTTGATCCTTCATCGCGTCGGCGAGCACCTCGTACCCCTTCAGCCCCGCCCCTTCGGCGCTTACCCATTCGTTCAAGCCTTCCATCTCCATCATATGACGGATCTTCGGGTCTTTCGAATCCATGGAAAACAGCAGCTCGCTGAAGCGTCGGCCGAGGCCGTCGTCGAACTCGGGAAGAACGGTGAAATTGCAGTGCGAATACCCGGGCGACGTCCACAAACCGACGATCTCGTTCGAGTCTACTACCCCTTGCTCGAGCATTCGGATCCACGTCGTCTCGCCGACGGCGCCAGCCTCCGCCTCCCCTTGCTTCAAGGCGCGCAACACCTCGAACTCGCTCGTTCCGGTGTCTCCGTGCTTGCCGACGTCCAAATTAAAGCGAAGCAGCTGCGTATCCCGTTCCGGGTCGATGCCGTTCGTCTTTAAGTAATGGTACGGGAGGATGGCCGCCTGCGCGGAATCCGCGCTCCCGAGCGCGAACCGCTTTCCTTTCAGATCTTGCAAGCTCTTGATGCCCGCGTTCGCGCGAACGATAATTTTCGACGTGAAGTCGATGTCCGTATCCCGCATGCCCAGCACTTTCGCTCTGCCGCCGAGCAACGACTGCAGCCTGACGTAAGCGACGTTGGTATTCCAGCCGATGTCGATAAATCCGTTCAACAACGCTTCGACCTGCGCCTCGTAATTGGAAAACAACACGTAATCGATCGCGAAATCGCGTTCTTGCATATAATCTCGAATAATGTCCCAGATCGCAATAACCTTAGGATCGTACGCAACGGAGCCGAGCAGCAGTGCTCTCTTGGCAGTCATCGATTCTCTTCCCTTCATGCATTTGAATTAGAATAACGGAACGCCGGCCACCGATTTGCCGACCCATTCCTTCAGCACTTCCGTCGTCGGCGCCATGACGGAGCCGGCTCTGGCGTCGCGTAAATAACGCTCCACGGGCATGTTTCTCGTATAGCCTTGGCCGCCGCACACCTGCATCGCGAGGTTGGTCACTTTGACCGCGTTCTCGGAGGCGTTGATTTTCGATTGCATCACCTGGAGAATCGCCCCTTCTCGTCCTTGCACGGCGCCCGCAGCCGCATCCCTAGTAAATAAGGACGAAGCGGCGACGCCTCCGAACATCTCCGACAGGTAGAATTGGATGGCTTGGATGTCCGCGAGCGACCGACCGTCGGCATACGTTCTGGCTTTGGCGTGCTCCAACGCGGTTTGATAGGCGCCTCTGGCCAGACCGTTGTTGACCGCGGCCACGCCGAGAATGAAGGTCGGAGCCACGACGCCGAAGATCAGCCCGAGTCCGTCTCCTTCCTCGCCGACGAGCTGGGCGCCGGGAATCTTAACCTCATTAAGCACCATGGCGATGCTGTTGTTTCCGTTCAGGCCGATGCCTTCCCAAGCTCCTTCGAAGCGTACGCCCGGCGTTTCGCGGTCCAGGATCAGCATGTTTAGCCCTTTCTCCGGCGATGAAGCCTTCGTGACGACGATGAGGAAATCCGCTTGATCGCCGTTGGTCACGAAGCTCTTCCGACCTTGCAGCGTATAGCCGTTCCCGTTCGCTTCCGATTGAATTTCCGGGTTGTAGAAGTGCGCGCCCGTCCCCGTTTCGCTGAAGGCCAGCGTCCCGATTTTCCGCCCTTCGGCGATCGGACGCAAATAACGTTCTTGCTGATCGGCATTCGCTTTCGCGGCGATCACCGCCGTGCCGCATTGGTGCATGAGGAAGCACATGGCCGTGGAGCCGCAGCTTGCGGCGATGATTTCGTTCGCGGCGACCAAATCTTCCAGCGTCCCGCCTTGTCCGCCGAGCTCCTTGGGGACTAACAATCCCAACAAGCCTGCGTTGCCTAGCGCTTGGAACGCTTCCTTCGGAAATCTACGTTCGCGGTCGATTTCCGAGGCTAACGGAGCGATGACTTCTTTACAAATGTGTTCTACCGTTTCTAGGATCGACATAAGTATGACTCCTTTCACGTGCTTAATTATTACTTACATGAAGTTCGGGGTGTGCGCCTTCGATATTTTCTCGGCGGTTTCCTGGTCCAGACCGATCGTGAGCAAGCGTTGAATCCGATGGGCGTTCATGACGTCCTTCAGACGATTCAAGCGTTCGAACCCGATGCGCAGCTGCTCCGGCTGCCGTCCGCCGCCGCCGAGGATGGCCAACGCTTCCATGAGATGCGAATTTTCGTTGGTGCCCATCCCCTCCAGATACTCGTTGCGTTCGTCGGCCGCTTCGATCAACGCATGGATCATCTTCGGATTTTTGTTCAGCATTTGGCGGACATGGCCGATCCCGTAGGCGACATGCCGCCCCTCGTCGATTTTGGCAAGCGTTACGACCTTGCGGGTCACCGGGTCAGGCGCATATTCTTCGATGTAGGTCAACAAATCCAGGAACGTTCCCTCGCCTAGCACGTGCAGCAAGAACGAGGACTTGAAGTAGTCTTCTTGAATAAATAAGCTGTTCAACGACCGTTCCGTAAGGACGGACGAAAATTGAAGCCCGCCGCCGCCGGCCATCGCCCGCTTGACGAACGCTTCGATATGGCGCGCTTCGTCGAGAATCAAGGTAGACAGATACATGCACACCTCAATGTAATGCGGATTGATGCGCGACATGAATTTGGCCGGAATGTACAGGGCCGAATATTCGTTTTCCGCAAGGAACGTCATCGCCTGACACACCGCCCACTCCAAATCTTCCGGCAGCTCGGGCAATTCGTCCCAAGGAATATCGGTCGATGCGTTCCATTGATTCTCTTTCGATTGTTCATACAAATCTAGCAGATTATCGGACCAAACCTCGTCCTTCTTGTTCAGCTCGAACCCGAAGTCGGGCACGCCGGCTTCCGCGACCGCGCCTCTCGGCACGAAGCCGAAATAGGCGGGCGCTTGATCTAGCACGTTCCCGAGGCGGCCTTGGAACCAATCTCGCGTGTCGAATCGAGCCCCGTTCCGGAGCGGGATGCGTTGGCCCCAGTCCGGCCGACCGTCGGATTCCTTGTTTTTCTGTACGAAATAACGGAAATGATCGCCGCCGTCGAACGCATTCAGGAACAGCGCCTTATGAAGCTTGCACCAGCCCCGTAAATCATCCTTCAGAAAGACATTCGTGCTTAGAATCTCGAGAATCTGGCCCTTCTCTAAGTGGTCCATCGCATTCTTAACGAGCAGAAACAGTTGAGAGCCGCTCGGCAGATCGCCAACGACTATGCTTCGGTCCGGCGTGACGCCGATTAACTCTACGGGTTCTTCCATTGTGATAACGGCTCCTTTCGCGAATCTCTCGCGATGAATGAACATTGAAACATTATACCACATGAAATTTCCTGATAGGAAACGTATCGTTGAATTGAATTCACATATTTGCTTTTTTTACGCAAAAAAAATACGCCGCAATCGGCGCATATCTTCGAATCGCTTACGGTTACGTCGAACGTACGGCGGGTTTAACGCCGGCAAGGGCCGCGGTCTTCTTGTAGTCGCTCTTCATGATGCTCTTTACCAACGAAGGCCATTTCGGATTCGCCTTGCAGTATTTCTGGGCGACCTTCTCGATGCTGGTGAGCCCCTTGTCCACATAGTGTTTGGCGATCAAATCGCCGAACTTCTTGACGCTGTCCCCCTTCGTTTCGAAGCTGAACGCTTTCTTGTACGGATTGCTGCCGACGGCATTCAAGCCGAATAAATTGTTTTTGTCCTTCGCCAGACGGCTCTTGCCATGTCCGCTCTCCAGCTTCATGACGGCAATGGTGAAGTACGCGTTAATGCCGTGCTCCTTCTCTACATCCAAGATCGCCTGTTCCAACCCTTCCCCTTCCAGTGCGGTCCCTTCGAAGATGGCGGCGATATGCGCTTCCGTCAACCCCGATTCCGATTGCACGGTCGAGGTCGGTTTCGCGGGAACTTCGCTGCCTCGTTCGGACGCGGCTTGCGACCGCTTCGTCGCCGGCTTCTTCGCGGCTTCGAGTTCAAGCGAAAGAATCGCGACTTGCGTCGATTTGACGGATACTCCGCCGCTCCGCTTCGCGTACTTCCCATTGACGTATCCTCCGTTCGCCAAGGCAAGCCAGCCGTTGTCCTCGATGCGGACGACCTCGAGCTTGTCTCCTTGCGCAACGACATGCTTGATGTTAGAAGCTATCCCCGGCTCGACTCGCACATTGAGGCGATGAGCGGTCACTTCGTATACGGAGACTTCCGGAGCCTCCGGGGTTTCTATCGAATTCGGCGCAGCGGCCCATCTATACGAAGCCTTACTCGCCTCCGACGCATGCGGTACATCGGTTTCCGCCGCATGGGCAGGTTCAGGCGCAGGAGCTGGCGTCGGGGCAGACGGTACGTACGATAAAGCTTCGTTCCCCGCGGAATGTTCGGGAGTCTTCGGAGCGGAATTGCCGTTCCCCAAATCCAAACCCATCGTCAAGAGCAGCATCATGCCTGCCAAAGATGAGATCATCAGTTGCAGCAATGTTTTGCGCATAATAGGAGAGCACCTCTCTATTGAAAATGGATTTTGGCTTCTGGAAGATAATAAGCGACAGACTCCCTCTTTATTCGTACAAGCCGTTAAATTAAGTCGATTGTACTAAACCGCGATCGAGAAGCATGTCGCAATCTCGGTAATTTTTATGAAGTTGTTTGTCGATTATTGGACGCGAAAAAGGCGGACCCATTTCCGGTCCGCCCTTCCTGTTTCAACCTAAATCATTTCTTCGACCCCGTCAACCCGTCACGAGCGGCGCGCCGCCGGGCCGTCCGGCCGAACGGCATAACTCCCGTGGCCGGTCAGCCGCTCCTGCGGGAATGCCCGGCGCAGCGCCACCGTCATCGCCGTCGCTGCCGCAGCTTTCACCAGATCCCCCGGAATGTAGGGGTACAGTCCTTGCGCGAGCGCCTTCGACAGCGGATAGTTAGCCGCGTGAGCAAGCCAGGGGACGCCGGTGACGTACAACAGGAGCGAACCGAAGCACGCCATGGCAAGGAAGACGACGGCGTATCCGGCCCACCCCGTAGAACGGACTTTCCCGACGACGAAGCCGATCAGGAGCGCGGCGAACGGCCAGGCGACGACGTACCCGCCGGTCGGTCCGAGCAGCGCCGCGATCCCGCCTCTCCCCCCCAACAACGGAAGTCCGAGCGCGGTCAGTACGATAACCAGCAGCATACTGAAAAATCCGTAACGCGCGCCGAGCAAGCCTCCCGCGAGCATGACGGCGAGCGTCTGCAGCGTGACCGGCACCGGCGTAAAGCCGAGCGGAATGCTAACATACCCGAAGACGACGACCAGCGCGGCGAACAGGGCGCTGAACGCCACTCCCCGCAAAGTAAACGATTGTTTCAATTGCTCCTCACTCCCTACGTATGGTAAAGTATCATTGTTAACCGAAATTTTGTGGCGTGGTTAACAGTAGGCAGATGGATTGTATCATAACACGCGAGGATTGAATAGCCCCTATGGAAAAGATTGCGATTTCGCTTCGCGAGGCAACTGTACGTTACGTTGGCGCATCGTTGGAGCGCGCTTCGGCGTTGGAACGCGTTTCGCTAGATTTATATAGAGGGTCATGGACCGCTCTCCTCGGCCGTAACGGCGGCGGCAAGAGCACGCTCTCGAAGGCGCTCGCCGGGATCGCGCCGCTCTCGAACGGGGAGAGAACCGTTGAGAAAGACGGGTCGGTTCACATGGTACTGCAGCAACCGGAGACGCAAATCCTGGGCGAGACGGTGATCGAAGAGCTCGCTCTATGCGCTGCGCGGGAGATGGCGTCGGAGGACCTGCGCGTCCTCCGTTCCCGGTGGGAGGAACTGCTGCTGGAAGTTGGGTTGAACGTCCCGCTCGACGAGCCCGTCAAGCACCTGTCCGGAGGGCAGAAGCAGCTGTTGAACGTTGCGGGCTGCTTAGTCGCCGGAGCGGAGTGCATCGTACTCGACGAAGCTACGTCCATGCTCGATCCCGCTTCCCGCCAAGCGGTGCTGGGCGCGGCCGTGTCGTTGCATCGAAGCGGCCGAACGATCGTATGGGCAACGCATCGTATGGAGGAAGTCGCGTCCGCGGACCGCGTCTTGGTGCTGGAGCACGGAACAATCGTCTATGACGGAAGCCCTTCAGCTTTCTTCTATGGAGACGGAGACGCGGTCCCTTGCGATGCGCTTGGCTTCGAACCGCCGTTCGTCGTGCGCACGGCGAAGGCGCTCTTTGCGCTCGGGATCCCCCTTCCGTCGCGCCCGCTCCGGCCCGAGGCGTTAGCGGAGGCGGTGAATAAGGCATGAGCCTCCGCGTAACGAATCTCTCCGTCTCGGGATCGGGCAGCGAGGAGCGCGAGATATTGCGAGACGTCTCCTTCGAGGCGGAGACTTGCGCGATCACGCTCGTCGTCGGTCGTTCCGGCTCCGGGAAGTCGACGCTTCTGCGCGCGATGGCCGGCCTCGCCCCGCCCTCCGGCGGGAATGTGACGTTCGACGAACGGCCGCTGTGGGACGGCGATCGTCCGAACCGCGAGCTGCTGCTGCGTACGGCGCTGACCTTCCAGTTTCCCGAGCATCAATTGTTCGCCGGTACGGTGAAGGGCGAATTCGATTATTCGCTGCGTCCCTACCGACTCTCTGCCGAAGCGAAGGCCGAGCGCATGACGTCGGCGCTCGAGAGCCAAGGACTCCCCGCTTCCATTCCGTCCAGCTCCCCCTTCCAACTCAGCGGCGGGCAGAAGCGTCGCGTATCGCTCGCGACGACGATGGCGACGGGAACGCCGTGGCTGTTCCTCGACGAACCGTCCGCCGGCTTGGACGGTCGCGCGCTTGGGCGCTTTACGGCGGAACTGACGCAATGGAAGCGCAGCTGCGGTATCGTGCTGGCGACGCATGACCTGGACGCGTTCTTGCCCATAGCCGATCGGGTCGTCGTACTTCGGGAAGGAGAAGTGGCTGCGGTCGTTGCCGCGGAGGAGTTGGCCGCGCAGCCGGAGCTGCTGCTGGCGAGCGGAGTCGGTCTTCCGGAGTCGATGCAAGCGGCCGCGGCGCTCCGCCATGCGGGCGTTCTCGTCCCGAAGGGCGCCTTGACGCCGGAACGGGTCGCCGAAGCGATCGCGAACAACTTGCGCGGCGCGCCTGTCGATGAGCCGATTTCGATGCCTTCTACGACTGCGACGAGACGCGATTCCGCGAGTTCCGGCCAACACCTCCGCAGCACTATATACCGGATCGACGCGAAGCGGAAGTGGCTGGTCTATACGCTTGTGTCGATCGGCATTATCGTACAGACCGGCTGGATCGGACTCGTCGCCGTCCTGCCCTTCGCTTTCGCCTGTTGGACCGCTCTGACGAGCGTCGACAGGAAGCGCTTGATTCGCCTTTGCAAGCCGCTTGCGTGGTTCATGGCGTTCGCGGTCGCCTTCTCCGGCATTCGATTCGGGTGGCCTCTCGGCTTCTCTCTCGAATCGGCGGTCGAGACGTTCCGCAGACTGTTCGCATTTTTCGAGATTACCGCTTTCGGACTCGTATTCACGTTATCGACAAGCACGGCCGACATGAAGAGCGGTCTCGAGCGCGGTCTTCGACCGTTGCGGCGCATCGGCTTCCCCGTCGAGGTGCTGGCGCTTAGCGCGTCCCTCGTGCTCCGGTTCATTCCGCTCATTCTCGAAGAAGCGGATCGGTTCGGGACCATCGCGAAGTCGCGGGGCAAGCGCGGCACGAAGCCGGGGCAGATCCATCTGCTCGACCTTCCCGTCTTCGTCGTCCCGTTGCTGACGTCGCTGTTTCAAGCCGTCGAGGATCTGATCGTCGCGCTCGAGATGAAGGGCTTCCTGCAGCCGGAACGGTTCAGGAGCGTCCCTCGACATGTCCTGGGTTCGGGTAGGAACGTTCGCCAAGAGAGGATGGTCGTCTGGGCCGGCACGTCGATGTTTGTTATCCTGCTGCTGATCCGAGCCGTGAAGGAGGTGGCGCTGTGAGCGTCAAGTTGCGAGGACATCATCTATTATGTTTACTAGGCTTTCGCGGTATGGGATACTCGCCGGAGTTCGCGGAGAACATGGCGAACGTATACGAGAAGCTTCGCGCCGACCCGAGCACCGAGGTGGAGATCGTGCATGGTCCCGACGACCTGTGCGCTTGTTACCCCGCAGACCAACCGTATCATTGCGATGCGGCGAGCGTACGGGAGCGAGACGACGAAGCGCTGCGGCGCATCGGCTTGAATACCGGGGAGAAGCTGTTATGGCGGGATGTGCTCGGAGGCCTGCAATCCCGGATGCGCCCCGAGGACATTCCACGGATGTGCGCGACCTGCCGATGGCTGCCGTACGGCGTCTGCGAGGAAGGCGTCGCCCGCATCGCGGCCGGCGAAGGATTGGCGCCTCTGCCGAAGCGACGGTAAGGCCGCGCCTCGCGCCGGCGCGGGCCTTCTTAGGCGTGACGGGTGTTCGGGCGTTAATCGCTCATTCACGCGATTTTAATCATTAACCGCATTTACTATTCATGTCGTGAATGGATACGAATACCGCAATGAACACGGAACTTCTATCGTAGGCCAACGGAACTCCCGTAATATAAATGCGCCGCAGCCCTAACCTTGGACTGCAGCGCAATGCGTGTCGCTTGAAACTATATCGTCTTCCCTTTCTTCTTCGCGTCCGCGTCCAAGCCGGCGCCGATCGCGAGGCCGATGCTCATGCCGATCGGCATTCCCAGAGCCGCGTTATCGAAGATCGTCAGACCGAACACAAGGCCGATTGACAGCCCCATCGACATGTAGATCGCTAAGTAAGTTCCTTCCGGAACGAGTTGATGCTTTTGTTGCAGGTGCGCGGTCGCCGTACCGAGCCATCGTCGGTACGACTTCAACTCGTCTTTGCCCGTCGCTTCGCTTCGTTCGGCCAACGTTCCGACGCGTTCGTCCGCTTCGCTCAGCAACGTCTCGCACGTCCCGCAACGATCGTTGCGCGAGAAGGACTCCATGCGTATCGTTATGCGTTCCAGCTTGGCGGCGTCCAGGCGCTTCGCGTCGGGGTGCTCCTGAAGACGAAGAATGCGTTCCTTCAGTCGTTCGAATGTTCTTTGATCCAATGATGCCACCCCCGCGTATCGATTCTCCTATGTTCCCTCGCGTATCTTCTGTTCTATACGTACGGAACGCGCGATGGTAACGGGATCAAGGCGCGCGGAGCGACGATGGTCCTTGGGTAAATAAGGTGACACCCATGTCGTACTTATTTGCCGCGGCTGCGCGTACGTTCGGCAATCGCTCGACGCTCCCGCTCGAGCGCGTCGATATAAGCGATCGCGCCTGCTTCATATAAGTCGAGCAAACGGCACCCCTTCTCGGCCGTCGCCTCTTCCGGGTACCCCCAGTATCCGTCCTCGGTAATCTCTGACACATCGAAGTAATCCATGTAATCTTGAGGAGACGTCGTCGGCTTCTGCTGCGGCGCGATCGGTTCGACATGCTCCGGACACAGATGCAGCATGATGGACGTCTCCTTCTCCCCCGCATGCAGATCGTGCTGCGTGTGGGTTACGACTTCGCCGATTCGGGCGCCCGCGATATTCGACGGAATCAGAATCGTCTTGAGCTCGTGGCCGCGTTCCGCATAGTCGCGATTCATCTGACGGATCGTCGGCTTCAGAATCCAGTTGCCGCCATGGCCGGTGAAGACGATCAACCGCTTGAATCCCGTGTATCGAAGCGATTCCGCGATGTCGCGCAAGACGAGCGCCAGCGTATCCGCTTTCAAGTAGACGGTCCCCTTGCTTTCCCGGTGCTCGATGGAGGAGGAGATGCTGACGCACGGCAACAAATATGCGTCCAGCCGCTTGGCGATCCGGGAAGCGACCTCGTCCGCGATAATCGCGTCCGTACCGACCGGCAGATGGCTGCCGTGTTGTTCGATCGCGCCTACCGGAAGAACGGCCGTCGTACATTCGCTATTTTGAAAATGTCTCTTCGTGCTGAACAGGTTTAACACGATGATTCATCCCCGCATTCCAAGTAGTTGATCGCGACCGACGCGAGCATCGCCGCGCCGAGCGGCAAGGCGCTCTCGTCCAAGTCGAACGACGGGTGATGCAGCGCGTAGGACGTCTCCTCCCCTCCGCGCGTCCCTAAGCGGAACATCACGGCCGGCACTTGACGCGCGACGTATGCGAAGTCCTCCCCGCCCATCGTCGGACGGATTTCTTCCCAGCTTCCCGCGCCGAGCACGTCTTCGCAAGTTTTCGCGTACAAGTCGTGCAGCGCCGCGTCGTTCACGACGACGGGGTACCCGTCTTTGAGCTCCAACTCGTACGCGGCGCCGAACGCGTCGGTCACGCCCCGGACCACGGTTTCGATTTTTTCCTTCATCCGTTCGCGCAGCTGCGGATTCAGCGTTCTTACCGTCCCCGTCAGCTCGACCTCCGGTGCGATGACGTTGGAGGCGTACCCGCCTGCGATCTTCCCGATCGTCACCACGACGGAGTCGAGCGGATCCACCTGCCGGCTTGCGATGTGCTGCAGCGCCGTAATGACTTGGGCGGCGACGGCGATCGAGTCGACCGTCTGATGCGGACTCGCCGCATGGCCGCCCTTGCCGATAATTTTAATTCGAAGCGGATTGGTCGCGGCCCAGGCCGGTCCCTTGGCCGCAGCGGTTCGGCCGACCGGGAACATCGGCGAGACGTGCAGCGCCGCCGCCGCGTCGACCTTCGGATCTTCGAGCAGTCCGTCTCGAATCATCGCGTCCGCGCCGGCTCCTCCTTCTTCGGCGGGTTGAAACATGAACTTGATATTGCCTCTATGCAAGCCTCTCTCCGCGAGCAGCTTCGCCGCTCCCATCAGCATCGCCGTATGCGCGTCGTGTCCGCACAGATGCGCCTTCCCCTCTACCGTCGACCGGTACGCGACCGACTTCGCATCCGGGATCGGCAAGGCGTCCATATCCGCGCGAAGCAGCATGGTCGGACCCGGACGGTCGCCTCGCAGCAAGCCCACGACGCCTGTTCCCCCTAAGCCGGTACGGGTTTCGAGTCCCAAGGCGCGAAGATGGTCCGCGACGATGCCGGACGTTCGAACCTCTTCGTATCCGAGCTCGGGATGCTGGTGAAAATCTCTCCTCCAAGCGATCAATTGCGCTTCCAATTGCTTGGCCGATTCAAGAATCCGTTGTTGTTCCACGACGATTCCCCCTTCTTCTCCAATATAAAGTCCTATCCCGTCGGAACGCACTAGGACGGTCTTAATGTTTTGTACGACAAATAGGTACAGTGGCTCCATCGAAAAAGAACGGGAGCGGCTCTCTTCCCGTTCCGGTCAGCGTGATATGGTAGAACGAAACGAAAGTAGGAGGAAGAAAAAGAACATGGAAACCGCAAAAGATCGATGGACGGTAGCCGTCTGGATCCTGGCGGCCGTTATCGTCAGCGTCCTGATTTCTAGAGGCTTGGAGCTGTTATCCCCGCCTTCTCCCGCTGCGACGACGGGCTGCCGCGAAACAGTCGACCGCTGAGTACAGTATTCAGTCGTTCGACGCCTAAAGCCATGTCCGGTTCGCCGAGGTGGCCGAAGCCGATGATTAGAGAGCTGCCGTGCGCCGTTCGATCGTGGGCATGCACGCTGACGGGCTGCACGGATACGCCCGCTTCGAGGATGCGCTCGATTAGCGGCTCCGTGAACGTAACTCCGGGAAAATCCGCAATCAGATGGAGACCGGTGGAGTCCCCGCGGATGACGACGCTCTCCCCGAAGCAATGTTTCAGCCGCTCGCGGATGAAGTCTCGCTTGCGCTTATACAGTTTCTTCATGTTCCGAATATGCCGCTCGAGATGGCCGTCTTCGACGAATCGGGCCAGGATCAATTGTTCGAGCGACGGCGTGTGCAGGTCGCTGAACCACTTCAGCCGCCTGCAACGTTCTATTAATGGGTCGGGCAAGATCATATATCCGATGCGCAGCGCGGGCGATAATATTTTGCTGAACGTGCCGAGATAGATGACGACGTTCGGATCCAATCCCTGAAGCGACGGGATCGGATCGCCTTCGTACCGGAACTCGCTGTCGTAATCGTCCTCGACGATGTAGCTGCCGGTCCGCCTGGCGTATTCGATCAACTGCACGCGTCTTTGAATCGGCAGGATCGAGCCGAGCGGGTATTGGTGCGACGGCGTTACGTATACGCTCCCGCGAAGCGATCTTCGCGCGAGCTCGGCCGTATCGATCCCCGATTCGTCGACCGGCAACGGGACGAGACGGGCGCCGTGCGAGGCGAGTATCGTCTGGATGTCGTTCGTGATCGGGTCTTCGAGAATGAACGGCTCCCCGGGGCCGGCGCAGAGCTTCGCGGTAAGGCTAATCGCTTGCGTCGTTCCCGACGTGACGACCACTTGGTCGGGTCGGCAGCGAACGCCTCGGACCCGGAAGACGTATTTCGCGATGGCGCTTCGGAGCTCCGGCCTGCCTTCGGGAGCGTCATATCCGAAGTTTCGGTCAGGCGTGTACGTAAAGATCTCCTGCGCGAGCTGAGCCCATCTCCTCCGAGGGAATCGATCCAGCGCCGGGATGCCGGAGCGGAAGCTGACGACGTCGGTCGGGGACCGCCCGTCGTTCCCCTGCGGCGCGGAAGGCGCCGCAGGCGGTTCGTATAGCGCGAGGGTCGCTCCCTGCGCGACGAACGTTCCCGTACCGGTGCGTCCCTCCAAGTACCCCTCCGCCGTGAGCTGTTCGTACGCTTCCAATAGCACGTTCCGAGAAACCTGAAGCTCGAGCGCCAACTGACGGGTCGACGGCAGCGCTTCGCCCGCCCGCAAATCGCCGGCAAGAATGTTCGTTCGCAGCTGCGTAATGATTTGCTCCTTCAGCGTCGTCTTGATCGACCGATCGATCGTAATCCAACCCACCTTGCGGATCCGCTCCTATGATATCGTATGATTCCCTATTCTATCACAGGTCCCATCTTTCAGGCGTTATCGGAACATTAAGAAGCACCCGCCTCTCGGGGAGGCGGGTGCTTCGGGCGTCAGCGGTTACGATTTCGCGTAAGCATGGTTGCCGATGACGGCGACGACCTCGAGCTCATCCCAGAACGATCCGCTCGTCACGTCGGGATTGAAAAAATATACGGCGTCTTCGATGTTGTTTCTCCCGTCTAACGCATCCCTCGCCGCGCGCAGCGCGCTCGCGTTCGGCTCGCTCTTGTCGAGCAGTCCGTTATGCGCTGGAGGGAATTGTTTGCCCGAATAGATGACATCGCGAATCGTATCGGGGAATCGCGAATCGTTCACGCGGTTCAAGATCACGTTGGCGATCGCAAGCTGCCCCTCGTATGACTCGGACCCGGCCTCGACCTGCACGAGCTTCGCAAGCAGCTGCAACTCCTCCTCCGCATACGGCTTCGCTTCGGTCAGCTGCGGGACGACGGGGGCTTCCGCCGGCGAGGCGGACGACAATGCGGCTACGCTTTCGCCTTCGTTCCATTGTACGGTTGCGTTCATCAGCTCCGCGACGACCCGGAAGGGCAAGTACGTTCTTCCGTCGGCAAGGAAGGGCGCCGTATCCATTACGTAGCGGCGGTCGTTGTAAGAGACGACCGGAACGGCGTTCCTCATGACGATGGTGTCGCCGTTCGACGTACACAATGTCGCGGCTTCGTTGCCGCCGTCCCACGCGACCGTCGCGTCGAACAGGCTCGCGAGGGGAGCGACGGGCAGAAACAATCGGCCGTCCTCGATGCGGATCGGGTCGACGAGAGCGACGTACTCCCCGTCGACCGTAAGCCGGGCTTCTTCCACGACCCTGTCTTTCGCGGCCGACGCCGGAAGCGGCGCGGCGGGGAGCAAGAGGATCGCGGCCAGAACGCCCGCCGCAACGTTGCGGTTCAGCTTTGTTCTCGGTTCCATCGGGACCTCCTTCGGTTTGATCGCGCTTTCACCCGAAACGTAGGCTTCTCCCTGCTACTGTACCACATCCGCAGACGTCGGGGTACCTTCCGATGGCCTATCGACGCATAGCATTTTCTGGGAGACGACATCCGCATGGAGCGTCATCCCCGGCGTCTCCGCCGCATGAATCGCATGCGCGAAGCCGGCATGCTCCGGCAGCCAATCCGCGAGCCGGTTCGGTTTCGAGAGCGCGACGTCCGGACGGAACGAGACGCCGTCCCGACCGACGAAGATCGCTCCGTAGAAGATGTCGCTCTCCACAAGGTCCTGGAAGAAGTGGCTTCCGTAGCTGAGCTCGGGCATAAAGCCGGCGCTCGGAACGGCGACCTCGCATAACGCGGTCATATGGCACAGCTCGGAGAATCGCAGCGGCACGCCGAGCGACGGGATCGTCGTTCCCCACCTCCCGGGACCGATCAGGAGAGCTCGTTTCCCCCTAAGCAGCGCATTCAGCTTGCCGATGACCCGGGCGACCGAATACTTCTCTCGATCCGTCATGGCCGTATAGGCGTCAGGTCGGACATAGACGACATGGTCGACGGGCAGTCGAGCGCTGCCGCCCATGAAGTTCCCCCGCCCGGCGAAGAAGACGCGCGCCTCGTCCTCCGGACCGATGACCGGCAGCTTCGCGGCGCCTTGTCCGCCAAGACCTCTCGTCTGCATCGGGCGGCATTGCAGCACGTTCGTCTTGAACCGGCCGTCAGCCGCGAAGTTCGCCGTAAATTCGAGATCGACCGGATATTCGTATACGCTCGAGAGCAACGCCAGCATGTCGCGCATCAACCCCGGGAACTCGCTCTCCCGTAGCAGCTTGTCGAACTGGAGCACGTACGGCGCCGAGCCGGCGGCCATGCCGAGCTCGCGCATCCGCCGCTGCGTCTCGTAATCCGGCGTCGCGAACCAAGCGCGATCGGTCTTCAGATCGAGTCCTACCGCTTCGTCGGCCTTCCGGCTCGTCAGCTTGTTCTCGCGGAGCGACAGCACGTCGACATCGTGCTGCGAATACTTCCGGACGTCTTCCGCATACATCGGCGGCAGCCGCGTCGGATCGTCGAGCGCCACGAGCCGCGTGTAGTCTCCCTCCGTTCGATCCACCGCACGCGTGCCGAGCCCGAACACGAGCCGCAGCATGCCCGCGTTCGGATCGATGCCGGCTTCCCACGCATAGAGATTCAACGAGAAGCCGACGCCCGCCAGATGCGGGAAAAAATATTCGCGGTAATGGTCGCCCGATACGCGCTGCACGAGAATCGCCATCTGTTCGTCGCGGTCGAACAGCCCGCGGTTCAGGCGGTATTGCAGCGCATCCTCGTCCATCGAGCTGGCGTATACGACGCGGATCGCTTGCTCGAGCGCCTCGTAACGCTCCTCCGGCGAGCCTTGGTTCGCGCAAAACACGCTCTCGTATTTACCGGCGAACGCATTGCCGAAGTTGTCCTCGAGCAGCGAGCTGGATCGGACGATGATCGGCGATTGGCCGAAGTACTCGAGCATCTGCATCAGATGCTCGCGGATCGCCTGCGGGAACTTCCCCGTAAGCAGCTTGTTCTTAAGCTCCCGACCGTATTCGAAGTACCCCTCCTCCGTTCGCTGCTTCGCTCGCAGCGGCCACCAGCCGTTCTGAACGATATAGGTATAGTACACGTCCGATCCGATATAGAACGAATCATGCGGCTCGAGGCGGCCGTCGAAGCGCTCCTTGCCCTCGACCTCCAGTATTTTGCGTGCCAGCAGCATGCCGACGCTCTTCCCGCCGATAAAGCCCGTGCCGATTTCGCGACCGGCGATCGTCAGCAAGTCGGACAACGCGAAGTACCGTTCGCACAGCTCGGTCATGCGCGACGCGTCCCCGCCGAGCATCATGTTGATTAACGTGCGCTTCGCCCGTTCTTGCCGTTCCGCGTCCTGCGACAGCGCGTCTTGCGCCTCCCGAAGCACGACATCCCAATAATCGAGCCGTTCCGCGCCGCGGCGAATCGCGGAGAACAGCTCCGCCGTCTCCGTGCTCGCCGTAATGGAGACGGCTTCGTCGCCTCGAATGAGATGCGGGAAGAACATCGTAGGCGAATAACGGTTCCACACTTTGAGCGGGTGAATATAGACATTTCCGTTCACATGATACAAATCCACCAACAGCTGCGTCGTCTCGCGAATGCCGGCGATCGTGCCATATGTGTGCGCGCCGCGAATGAGCGCGAAATAGGCGATCGTATCGAGCTCGTAGAGAAAAGGGCATACGATCTTAAAGAAGTTGCCGATCATCAAATCCGACTTCCATTGGTCCAGCAGCTCGGTCAAGCTGTCGAACACATAGAAGGCTTGTTTGCCCTGTCGTTCGACGAGCTCATACACCTCCGATGCGAATCGCTCGAACCCTCGCGTCGGATCGAGTTCATAGGTTTCGACTTCCGGGTGCGAGCCGACGACCGGAGCATGCTTTCCGAAGCGGACGTAAATCAATCGGCGCTCGTCCTTAAGCGATTGCTCGATATAAGGCGCGACCATTCGCCTATAGTCCTCCGTCGAGTCTACCTGCCAAACCACATTGTCGCCCAACCGGAGTCGATCGATCACTTGATCGAAGCCCGGGAGGCCCGTGCTTGCTTTCCCGCGAAACATCTTCCCTCCGCCGCCTTCCGTTCCTGTCTTTCGAAGCGTAGCTTCATTATAAGACAGAACGGAGCGCGACGGAAATCAGGCGCTAGGCGCCCGGCGATACGCCTCGCGACCGCGTACGTACGTTGCATGCAGCGCGAGCTGCTCGTCGACGACGAGGAAATCCGCGTCCTTCCCGACGGCGAGCGACCCTTTCCGATCCCACGCGCCGACTTGCCGCGCAGGCACCTCCGTGAACGAAGGAAGCAACCGCTCGATCGGGTAACCGGTGAATCGCATCGCGTTCCTCATGGCTTGCACCATCGTAAGGGAGCTTCCCGCGAGGCTTGAACCGTCCTTGAGCCAGATTTGTCCGTCTTTCTTCGTCGTCTTGCCGTAGTCGCCGTCAGGCAAGCCGGCGCCCATGACGGCATCCGTAATCATACATACCTTATGGGCGCCCTTCACGTCGAAGAGCAGCTTCACCACGGCGGGATGCACATGAATGCCATCGCAGATCAGCTCCGTCGTGAGCGCCGAACAGAGCAATCCCGCCCCGGCGACGCCGGGCTCTCGATGATGCAGCGGACTCATGCCGTTGAAGTGGTGCGTCGTCTGCGAAGCGCCCCGCTCTATCGCTTCGAGCGCTTGGGCGTAAGAAGCGTCCGAGTGACCGATCGATACGGTTACGCCCGAATGGGCCAACATCTCCGTCATCTCCATGCCGCCGGCAAGCTCGGGAGCGAGCGTGACGAGTCGAATGGCGCCTCCGGACGCATCGAGGAAGCGCCGAAGCAGCCTTTCGTCCGGGGCCCGGAGGTCGGATTTATTTTGGGCGCCGGCCCTTGCCTCGTTGAGGAACGGCCCTTCGAGGTGTACGCCGAGCAGCTCCGCTCCCTCCAGCTCGCGCGAGGTCGGCGCGGCGCAATTCCGCAGCGCCCGCTCGATCGTTTCTTCTCGATCCGTGCTGGTCGTCGCGAGGAACGACGTCGTGCCGTGAGCCGCATGGAAGCGGCTCATCCCGTTCAACGCCGCATAGTCGCCGTCCATCATCTGGTGGCCGCCGCCGCCGTGTACATGGATGTCGACGAATCCGGGAAGCAGCGTCTTGCCGGTCACGTCGACGACCGTCGCTCCGTCCGGGACGTCGACCGATTCTCCCGCCGCTTCGATGCGGCCCTCCCCATCCACGATTAGACTTCCTCTACGGATCACTTCGTTACCCGTATACAACTTCCCGCCTACGAACGCAATCTTCACCGCGCGTACACTCCTTATCCCGATGGAATACTTCCATGGTATAGCGTAACGCACCGTCCATGTACAAGCCAATCTTGACTTCTTCTGGGCGACTCTTATCCATTGCATTGAACAAGATTCTCTCAGTAAACGACGGTTTCGTCCCATCGCGGCGGGAAATCCGCCGATGGTAGACTGGTCTTGGCATGGCACTTGCAAGAGAAACGAGGGGAATCTATGGAAACCATCGTCGTAACGGTAGACGTATCGGCCGCGGACGTCTCGGGCAAGGCGAACCGGGACATTCAATCGGCGATCGATTACGTGTCCTGCCTCGGGGGAGGCACAGTGAAACTAGGCAAGGGAACGTTCCGTCTCGAGACGACGATCCACATGCGGTCCGGCGTAAAGCTCGAAGGCGTTCCGGGCGAAACGATTCTGCTGCAGGGCGCGGAGCGGGTGTCTCCCCTTGCGGCCGACGCCGACTTGCACGAACGTCAAGTCGCGGTCGCGCGTCCCGAGCTGTTCCCGGTCGGTCAGTCGATCGCCATTCGGAT
>JAPSKX010000334.1 GCA_031181325.1 Paenibacillus sp. | reverse complement strand
GAGCTTCAGTACCAACTGCTCCAGCGTGCGGATTCGGTTGCCCGCCGCGCGCAGCAGCCCGAGGCCGATGTCCGGGTACAGGCGGACGAGGCGGGACATCTGCGCCCCTTCGATATCGAGCACGCGAACCGGCTCGAACAACGCCTGCGCCGACACGAGCGAAGGTCGGTCGTCGAACAGGGCCGATTCGCCGAACGACTGCTTCGGCCCGAAGACGCCGACGGTGCCTTCCTTGCCGGCCGCGTCGCGGCCGCTGATTTCGACGTGTCCCTCCACGATGACGACGAGCGACACGCTCGGCTCGCCCTGCTTCACGAGGAAGTCGCCGTCCTCGAACGTCCGCTCGTTCGCGATGCCGGCCACCCGGCCGAGCTCTTCGATCGAGATGTTCTCGAAGAGCGGCACTTGCTTAAGAAACACCATCTTATCTAACGCGCTTAAATATTCCCAACGGCTCATCAAGGACGCCTCCCCTTCCTCCGCACCCGCTTTGACCGCGATCGCCTGCAGCCACGCGTCGGCGACGCTCGGGCGCGCCGGCGCGTCCGCGGCCGCGCCGCGCCATCCGCCGCGCCCGCCCCCGACGGGTTGCTCGAGCGTCTCCCGCATCAGTTGATCCTGCCGGTAAAACGACAACAGCGCCGCGGACAACCTTGCGTCGCCGAGCCCTTCCGACAAAATTTCCATGCCGTTATCGCGCACTTCCTCTTCCGGATCCTCGATCGCCCGGCGAATTTGCGGCACGGCCCGCTCATCCCCGAAACGTACCATCACGCTCCAGACCGCGTCGAGCGCGATGCCGCGAATTTCCTCCGTTCGCCGCTTCGCCAGCGCCGCCCACCCGGCGTCTTCGGCGCCCGCCGCGTCGGCGATCATCGCGCCGTACCGGCGCACCTCGCGCAGCTCGGCGAGCCGTTCGACGCAGGACGGCACGAGCAGCCGCCTCAGCTCCTTGTCGCTGCACGTTTCGCTGAGCGCCGTGACGGCCGTCTGCCAGACGCTCCAATGGGGCGCGGCAAGCGCTCGGCTCAGCACCGGAACGGCGTCCGATCCGATTTCGATCAGCGCCGCCTCGATCGCCCGGTGCATCTCCGTATCGGCGCCGATCAGCGCCTCGACGAGCTCGCGGGCCGCTTCCTCGCCGCCGAGCTTGCCGAGCGCCCGCGCCGCGGCCGCCTTCACGGAAGGGAGAGCGTCGCCGAGACGCATCAGCACGTCGTAGAAATAAGCGCGCAGCCTCCGGTCGCCGATAAGGTCGCAGGCGTAGACGGCCGCTTCGCCGCCCGCGTCGAGCAGCCGCCGCAAATCCGCGTCCAGCTGCGGCTCGAGCTCCGCCGTCGCGCTCATCTGCAGCGAAGCGAGCAGCGCCTCCGCGAGCACCGCCGGGCTCGCGTCGCCGCGCGCCATCTTCACCCAGTTTTGCTTCTCGCCGGCCGGCGCGTTCGTAACCAGCAGCGTGCGGAACGCGACCGCCCGCACCTCGGCGTCGTCGTCGCGCAGGAACTGCAGCCGCCGGTCGGGCG
>JAPSKX010000333.1 GCA_031181325.1 Paenibacillus sp. | reverse complement strand
AAGTGTACGCCGAAGCGACGCAGGAGCCGAATTGCGTCGAAGCGAGCGTATCGTCCAAAGGCACGAGCGTCGTCATTCGCGTCGAGCGCGAGTTCGAGGTGGAGATGATCGCGGAGACGAAGGTATGCGTCGTCGTGTGCCAGAACGGCTGCGACGATTGGGGCGAGAAGGCCGTCGATTTCGCGGGTGAGAGCGACGATCTCGACGACCTTGACGCCGATCTGCTGGACGACGACGACGACCTGAACTAACAAAAGGGTGCCGCTGCCCGATTCCTTGGGGAATCTTCCCGTACTTACCACATCGTATGACAGCCGGGTGTAAGGGGAGAGGGCGGTAGCCCTCTTTGTTTTTCCGCCGAGAAATTATTCGAATGCCCCAGGAGGCGAAGAAGGAGCATGAGCGTGTTTGTGCTTCACGCGGGACAGCCGGAGCTGTCTCGCTTCCTGAGGCGGCTGCAGGTGCCTGCGGGCACGGCGCTCCCGCGTTCGGCGAACGGCGGTTCCGCCTGGACGATCGTGTCGTTCCGGGGGGCTGCGCGGCCGATCCGTCCGCCGGAAGGCGTCGGACGACTGCTGCAGCCGGCCTCGGCCGTCCGAAGGGCGTCCGACGCCCGTCGACTGCCCGAGGATTTGCGACGGCACGGCATCCGTACGTGCCGTCAGGCGCCGGATGCGCGCGCCGCGATCGTGCGCGCCTTCGTCGTACCGGTATTCGGGCTGGAGGCGCTCGGCGCATACGCGACCGGCGCGTCGGAAGGCGCGGCGCTGACGGCGGGCGCGGCGGGCCGGCCGCTCGTCCCGATCGAGCCGCCGGACCCGGACGCGCCGATGCCGACCGCGGCGAGGCGCGCGGCGCGAGCGGCCGTCCGCGCCGTCTATGCGCTCGGCCTCGACTACGGCGTCGTTCGCGTCCGTTCGGGCGACGAAGGCGCGCCGCTCGTCGAATCGGTGGACGCGTCGCCGCTCGTCGCCGGCGGCGACTTCGCGCCGTTGTTCGCCGATGCCGTCAACCGGCTTGCCGCGAACGGCTCGGCCGACGCCGGCCGCGAAGGCGGAACGCTGATGCTCGGCATGGACCCGGAGTTCGTCCTGAAGCGGCCGGGTCCCGGCGGCAAGATCGTATCGGCTTCGCGTTACTTCGAGCGCAAGGGCCGCGTCGGCTGCGACAGCGTGCGCATCGGCGATAAACTCGTGTATCCGCTTGCGGAACTGCGCCCCTCCCCTGCGGCCGAGCCGCAGGAGCTGCTCCGCAACTTGTACGCCGCGATGCGGCTCGCCGCCTCGCGGATCGACGACGCCAGCCTTGAGTGGCTGGCGGGAGGGATGCCCGCCCCGGGACTTCCGCTCGGCGGGCACATCCATGTTAGCGGCGTCGATCTGGACGCCGATCTGCTGCGCGCCATGGACAACTACATGGCGCTGCCGCTCGCGCTGCTCGAAGACGCCGGCGCGAAGCGGCGGCGGCCTCGATATGGCGCGCTTGGCGATTTCCGCCGCCAATTCCACGGCGGCTTCGAATAC
>JAPSKX010000180.1 GCA_031181325.1 Paenibacillus sp. | reverse complement strand
GTCTCGCCATGTTCGTCGAACAGAACCGACCGGATGCCGAAGTCGGCCGCCGTCTCCGCGTCGACGGGTCCCGCGGCGAACCAGACGTCGCGCCACGGCGCCAGGAGCGCGACGCTCTCCGCGGGGGAGAGAAGGGCCGCCGCCGCGACGAGCGCTTCCGAGGGCGTCTCGAGCGCCTCGCGCCCGCGGTCGTTCGTAACGGTTCCCCAGGCGCCGCCGCCCTGCGCGTATGCCTCCTCGAACGCGGCGGTCAGCGCCGCGACCCGCTCCTTCCGAGGCGCCTCCACCATGATGTCCAACAGATCGCTCTGTACAACGTGCGTGATGAACGCAAAGACGAGCGTCATGCCGACGACCATGCCCGCCATCGCGAAGAACAGCTGCCGCTGCATGCTCATCGACTTCTTCGCCGAAGCCGGCGCCGGGGTCGAGGCCGGACGGCCGCTCACGATCGCTCCCCGCCGAACCGATACCCGAAGCCGTACACCGTCTGAATGAATGCAGGCTTCGACGGATCGTCCTCAAGCTTCTTCCGCAAGTGGCTAATATGCGCGTCCACCGTCCGCTCGTCGTTCAGGAAGTCCTCTGGGAACGCGCTCTGCAGCAGCTGCAGCCGGCTGTACACGATGCCCGGCCGCGCGGCGAGCGTCAGCAGCAGCTTGAACTCCGTCGGCGTCAGCGGCACGTCGACGCCGCGCTTCGACACCCGGCACATCGCCTCCGAGATCGTCAGCTCCCCGCGCTCCATCGTCTCCTCGCCCGCCGAAGACGTCTCCGGTCCCTCGATGCGCCGCAGCACCGAGCGGATGCGCGCCGCGAGCTCCCGCAGCGAAAACGGCTTCGTCAAATAGTCGTCCGCTCCGACCTCGAGCCCGACGATCTTATCCGTCTCCTCCGCCTTCGCCGTCACCATAATAACGCCGACGCGCTCCGTCCGCCGCAGCTCCCGGCACACGTCGATCCCGTTCAGCCCCGGCATCATCCAATCGAGCACGACGAGCGAGGGCTTCGCCGAGCGCGCGAGGCGCAGCGCTTCCCGGCCGTTCCGTGCCGTCAATACGACGAAGCCTTCCTCCCGCAGGAAAGGCTCCATGAAGTCGAGCACCTTCGGCTCGTCGTCCGCGATCAATATCGTGTGGGCCACATGCAACGCCTCCATCGCGCAACCATTTTCTCAAACAGTATACCTCGTCGTTCGCCCCGGAGAGAAACATTCACGACATTCGCACCGCGTCTTCACAAGTTCGCAACAAGTCGTTGCTACAATGGTCCCAAGCATCGAAACCAAGGGGGAAATGACCATGCAAACCGTAACCGACAATACGCCGCAACCGGAAAAGGGGAGAGCCTCCCGCATCGCCTTCGCCGTATTCGCCAGCCTCTTCGCCGTCTGCGTCGGCGTCCAAGTGCTGCTCGCCGGGCTCGCCACGTTCGTCGACGCGGTCAACTGGGCGCGGCACACCAGCTTTATTCATTTCGTAGAGTTCATTCCGCTGATCATGCTGGCGCTCGCCTTCACGGGGAAGCTGCCGACGCGGATGCGCTGGCAGAGCTTCGCGCTCTTCTTCATGATCATCCTGATGTACTTCACCGCCAACGTCGCCGCCGTCATGCCGGTCGTCTCCGCGTTCCATCCCGTCATCGCGCTGGCGATCTTCGCGCTCGGGCAGAAGCTCGTCCCCGAATCGTGGAGACTCGCTCAAGTGGGTCGCAGGCGATAACTCCATCGCGCACGGCTCGGCGCGACCCCTCAAAACAGCTGCAATCGGTCGATCTGTCGACCGTGCGTTGTGAATTCGGTCGGTGACATACCGGTATATTTCTTGAACATGCGGAAGAAATAGGAGGTGTCGTAATAGCCTAAGTAACTGGAGATGCTTGAGACCGTCATATCCGCCGTCAACAGCAAACTGCATGCTTCCAGCATACGGAGCTGATGCATGTATTTGATCGGCGAGCAGCCGAGCACTTCCCGAAACACCGATATCGCATAATTCGGGGAGCGGCGGATCAGCCTGGCCAGCTGGTCGATCTCGATCTGCTCGCGGTAGTGCTCAAGCAGATACGTCTTGATCGTTTGCGCATACTTCATCTTCATCGGCGTAACCTCCGGCCGCTCCATCTCCCTCGCGAGCAGTCCCACGGTCTCCTGCAGAATTCCAAGACAGATCAGCGAGCGATAGTTGCCTCCGTTGCGAAATTCCTCGAACAACCGTTCGAATCGACGATGCGCGTATTGGAAATTCCGCAAGTTGAACTTAACGAACTGACGGCGTTCGAGGAACGGAATCCCCGCCGCAATCATCTCCGCACCGTGAAACAACACGGTGTATTTTTGATGCGGTCCCGACGCGTGGTTTCTGCCGGCTCGCCGCGTGGTTCTCGGAATATACATGAAATCGCCGCGATCCGCCGTTACCTCTTCCCCATGGATATCGTAGCTTACTTTTCCCTCGACCACTAGAATCATGATATGAAAGTCTACTTTTTCCGACTGGGTCGACCAATTCGGAATGAAATTGTCGAAATGTACAGAATCGATCGTTGTCATCGTTCTCCCTCCCCGGTGTCAAAATGCCGGAAAATCCCTTTCATATTGTTACGAACTATTGTACATGACGAGACCTTGGAATGGATATCGATGAATCGAAATGCCGTAGGATTATACATGATAAATTAGTTCTGTACATGGACGGAAAATTCAATCTCGCCCTATACTAACTGAAAGCGTTGACATAACAAGAGGGAGGGTTTTCGATTGAAATTTTTGCGAAGTTCGGCAGGATTATTCTTAATGGCCGCGATAGTGACGATAGTCGCGGCTTGCGGCTCGTCAACCGGCGGCGGGGGATCGGGGGAGAAAGAGGCTTCGAAAGCGCCGGCGGCGGGCGACGGAGCGGGCGAGAACGGCGAAGCGGGGAGCGTCGATGCTCCTGAGCAGGTGACGCTGCGCATCATGGACTGGAGCGACAGCGTCAAGACGATCCGAGAAGAATTCCATAAGCAGTTCATGGAGAAATACCCCTACATCAAGATCGAATACACGCAGCTGACGGTCGACCAGTTCAAAAATACGATCTTGACGGCGGTGAAGTCGGGGGATGCGCCGGACTTATTCCCGGTTCCGACCGGCATGAAGCTGTCCGCGCTCGTCAAGGACGGATGGTTTCAACCGCTCGATCCGTACATCGACGATTCGTTCAAAGGGATGTTCATGGATGGAACGTTCCAGAACGGGACGACAATGGTGGACGGCCAAATCTACTCGATTCCGGAATCTTTGCCGATGCCGAGCAGTTTGGTTTTCTACAACAAGAAGTTGTTTCGCGAAGCGGGTCTCGACCCTGACAGTCCGCCGAAGACGTACTCCGAATTCCGCGAAGCGGCCAAGAAAATCACGGAGGACGGCCAGGGCTCTTATTACGGCATTATCGAGGGCGGCAAGCAAAACAATCGATGGCTGACGACGCTGCGCGATTGGGCGTCGCTTGCGGGCGACGGATTGAACGGGAATTCGCCGATCAATCTGAGCACGGGGACGACCAGCCATGACACGGAAGCGGTGCTTGGCGTGTTCGGGTTGTTCGAGGGTCTGCGCGATGACGGCAGCTTCCATCCGAAGACGATGAGCATCTCGGCGCCGGAAGCGCGCGCGCTGTTCGGTCAGGGCCAAGCCGCCTTCCTCGTGCAGGGCGCTTGGTGCATCGGCGTATGGAATAAGGAGAATCCGGACTTGGAATACGGCGTCATGGCGCCGCCGTTGCCGGACGACGGTCGGAAGGGATCGATTCCCGTTGGGAACAGCGGGGCGTGGATCGGCCTGTACGCGAATTCGGATCATCCCGAAGAAGCGGCGTTGTATTTGAAGGAGTATTACGGCGGAGATTATTTCCAGAGGGAGCGCGTCAGCTCCGGCGATGCATTTTCGGTCGTCAAGGGCATCAATGAGCAATTCGCGACCGTGGAGCAGTTGAAACGTTACTACGAGCTCGTGCAGGAATACGGCCGACTCATCCCGGATCCATCCGTCCGAAACCCCGAAACGTCGAATGTCTTCACTGAATTCAAGGACGTCAATCCGAACCCCGGCGAGCTGCTGGGAGGCGCGGTGGCAGGGGCGGTGAAGGATCCCGCGTCCATGTTGAAGGCATACTCTGCCCAACTCGAGCGAGCGTGGACGGCGGCGGTCGATGCGGCCAAGTCGAAGGGGAGCCCTGTCGACGCGTCCGACTTCGTCTTTCCGAACTGGGATCCGATGAGCGATTACGGCGAGGCCGATTACAAGGCTGTCGCAAACTAAGGCGGAAGACGGCGGACGGCCGCCATGCCGTCCGGCCGTCTCTACGGAAGGAAAGAGAGGAGTCGCCATGAGCCGAATAAGCGCCGTTCGCGGGGCGGCCGCCGCGCGCAAGCCGTTCAAGTCGAATCGGCGAATCGCGTTATGGTGTTGGCTGTTCGTGACGCCGAATTTGATTTTTTACGCCATGTTTCAGGGATGGCCGATCGTCATTAACTGGTATTACGCGACGCTGGATTGGTCGGGGCTAAGCTCGAACATCACCTATTTAGGGCTCGGCAACTTCAAGGAGCTGATCGCGGACCCGTATTTCTGGAACGCGTACGCCAATAGCTTTACATTCATGCTTGGCGCGGTGCCGCTGCTGCTGATTCTGGCCTTGTTTGCGGCGTTGATATTGAACAACCCGCTGCTGAAGCTGGCAAGCATGTATCGCACGCTTGTCTTCATTCCGGTCGTGACGACCGCGTCGATCGTGGGCATTATCATGGTTTACATCTGGGGATCGGACGGCGCGGTCAATTATGCGCTCATGAAGCTCGGTCTGCTCGAACAACCGATCAACTGGCTGAGCGACCCGGGTTGGGCGATGTTCACCGTAATCATCATTTACGTATGGAAAAATCTCGGCATGAACATGATCTATTGGATCGCCGGACTGCAGAGCATCCCGAGAGAGCTGTACGAGGCGGCGAGGGTGGACGGCGCGAATCACGCGCGGACGTTCCTGCATATCACACTGCCTCTCATTGTGCCGATCGGGCTGGTTATTCTGCTGCTGAATGTGGCCGGCGCACTGAAGGTGTTCGATTTGATCAAGACGATGACGGACGGCGGACCATTCTATGCGACGGATGTCGTTTCGACGTATATCTACCGCTTTGCCTTCTCGAGCGAGATGGGGTTGCCGAGACTCGGCTACGCCTCCGCGGCGGGCATCTTCTTCGCCTTCTCGATCGTATTGATCGCTATCGTGCAAACCGTCGTGCAACGATCGTTGGGGCTGGGGAAAGGGGGGAAGCGGGCGTGAAGAGGGTTTCGACAACGCTCGTGCATATCGCGCTCCTGGCGTTTTCCTTCGTATGGATTTACCCGTTCCTGTGGATGCTATCGGCTTCCTTCAAGACGCAGAACGAGTTTTTCGAGAAGGGACTGAGCTTGATTCCGACTTCCCTCGACCTGTCCAACTTCGGACGGGCGTGGAACGTCGGCAACTTCGAACGATATTTCGTCAATTCGGTCGTCGTGACCGCGGCGGTGATTCTTATCGTCCTGTTCATCACGTCGACGTGCGGCTACGCGCTCGGTCGATATTCGTTCCCGGGCAAGAAAATCATCTTTGCCGTGCTCGGCGCCAGCATCTTCGTGCCGCTCGAGTTTTCCATTATCCCGATCTTCCAACTCATCAAGGATTTGGGATTGATGAACTCGCTCGGCGGCGTCATTCTGGCGGAGTCCGGCGGCGGTCACGTCCTGTTCGTGCTGCTGTTCGCGAGTTTTTTCGCTCAGGTGCCCAAGGAGCTGGAGGAGGCGGCGACGATCGACGGCTGCGGATTCCTGCGGACGTACCTGAACATTATTTTGCCGCTGTCGAAGCCGATCGTCGGCAGTGTCGTCATTATGCAGTTTATATGGACGTGGAACTCGTTCTTGCTTCCGCTCGTGCTGACGCTGAGCAACCCCGACCTTCGGACGCTTGCCGTCGGATTGTACGCGCTGCGCGGGGAAAACATCGTCGATTGGACCGGCATCGCGGCCGGCGGCACGCTTGCGCTCGCGCCGATTATTATCATATTCCTCTTTTTGCAGCGCTTTTTCGTCGACGGGATGGCTGGCGCAGTGAAAGGATAAACGAAAGGGTGACAAACCGATGAGAGTATTGCTGTTAGATTTGGACTCGACTCGGCCGGATCATCTAGGATGCTACGGCTACGAGCGAAATACATCGCCGAACATCGACGCCATTGCCGCCGAGGGCGTGCGGTTCGACAATTACTATACGTCCGACGCGCCTTGCTTCCCGTCGAGAACGGCGCTCATGAGCGGCCGTTTCGGCATTCATAACGGCGTCGTCGGGCACGGCGGGACGGCGGCGGATATGCGGCGCGAGGGAGCATCGCGGCAGTTCCGCGACAAGCTGGCGAACGAGAGTTTCCCGGCGTTGTTCCGCGCCGCGGGGATGAAGACGTCGTTGATCAGTCCGTTCGGCGAGCGGCATTCCGCTTGGACGTTCTACGCCGGCTTCAACGAAATCCACAACACGGGCAAGGGCGGCATGGAGTCCGCCGAGGAAGTGACGCCGGTCGTGCTCGACTGGCTCGACAGCAACGCGGAGCGCGACGATTGGTTCCTGTACGTGAACTATTGGGATCCGCATACGCCGTATCGCGCTCCCGAGGATTTCGGCAATCCGTTCGCTAACGATCCGCTCCCGGCTTGGATCACCGACGACGTGTTCGCTCGGCACAGGGAGAAGATCGGACCGCATAGCCCGCGCGAGATTAATATGTACAACAACCGCACGGACCCGAGATATCCGCGTTATCCGGGCGAGCTTACGAACCGGGACGACCTCCGTCGGATGATCGACGGCTACGATTGCGGCATTCGTCATATGGACGAGAACATCGGGATGATCTTCGATAAGCTGCGATCGAAGGGGGTTATGGACGACCTCGTGATCATCATCACGGCGGATCACGGCGAAAACATGGGCGAGCTCGGCATCTACGGCGAGCACGGGACGGCGGATCAAGGCACGTGCAGGATCCCGATGATTATTCGTTGGCCGGGAAGAACGAAAGGCGGCACGGTCGATTCGGGGTTGCATTACCACCTGGATTTGCCGCCGACGATGGCCGAGCTGATGGGTCGTCCCGCGATGCCGAGCTGGGACGGTCGGAGCTATGCGCAAGCGGTGCGAGGCGAAGCGTCTTGCGGCCGCGAGTTCCTCGTCGTATCGCAATGCGCCCACGTATGTCAGCGCAGCGTACGCTTCGGCGATTGGCTCTATATTCGGACGTACCACGACGGGTACCATCTGTTCGATAAGGAGATGCTCTTCAACCTGGCGAGCGATCCGTTCGAGCAGACGAACCTCGCCGCCGAACGGCGCGACGTGTGCCGGGAAGCGGTATACTTGCTGAACGAGTGGCATGACGGCATGATGTCGACGATGGAATACGACGTCGATCCGCTCTGGACGGTCATGAAGGAAGGCGGACCGTATCATGCGAGAGGGCATCTGAAGGAATATGCGGAGCGCCTCCGGGAATCCGGGCGCGGACACGCCTTGGCGGAGCTGCAGCGCCGCCATCCGCGGGAGTCGATTTGAAGGCGAACCCCCGGGCTCTTAGGAGCTCGGGGGTTTTCGCATCGCGCTACAGACGGTGCTTTCGCCGATATTCGCTCGGCGTCACGCCTTCCGTCTTCGCGAAGCATTGCGTGAAGTAGGACAGATGCGTGAACCCGACGTCCTCGGCGATGCGGCTCACCGGGGCGTCCGTGTTCATCAGCATCAGCTTCGCCTGCTCGACGCGGTACATCGTCAAGTATTCGAGCGGCGTCACGCCGAACACCTGCTGCATGCAGCGCGCGACGTACGTCGGATGGAAGTTGAGGCCCTCCCCGATCTCTCGATAATGAATCGGCTCGCGAAACCGCTCGCGCAGAAATTGAGCGGTCTTCTCCGCGAGCGCGATCGACGACGACGTCGCGCGGTATTGCTGCTCGCCGTGCAGGTCGTGCAGCACCTCTTGGAAGATCGTCTGCTGCTGCCACATGAGCGAAGGCTTATGGTGGCGGCCCAGCTCGATCAAGTGCTTCAAATTTCGGTACGTCTTCGCCGGCAGCGTCAGCTTGCAGAACTGCGGCACGACGAGCGTGAAGTGCTGCACCCGACGTTGCGTCAGCTCCTGCCGGGGAATGATTTCGTCGTACGGATACAGCTGCGCGCCCCCCGGACCGGCCTCCTCGTCCGTCGCGCCGCTCCACACCCCCGTCGTCTGGAAATGTACCCAATAATACTGCGTCTCCCGCTTCGCCGGCTCGAGCGGCGTATAGCTGCGGTCGGGTCTCAAGATGAGCGCATGCCCCTTCGTCGCCCGAAACTCCTTATCGCCCTCCGCGAGCGCGATCTTCCCTCGAACCACGACGATCATCTTGAAGATGCCCAGCTTCGCCGCCGCCGGATGCACCTTGCCGATCGGGTACGTCCGTTCTCCGCCGACGATGTAATGCGGCAGCGGCGGCGCCTTGAACTGTAGGAAATCCATATGTATCGCCCCGTCCTCTTCGCCATGCGGCGCCAGCGTTCCTCGGAGATCCGAAGTTAGAATTGTGACAATCGAAGTTAGATTGTTATCTATGCCGTACCCATTATATCAAATACGATATGTGAAGAGTTTGTGAAAATGGCGCGCGCGCCAGAAGGCCACACTAACCGGAACGACAGACGAAGGAGGAAGGCGTTTTGGGCAGGAAGACGATTTTCCGGGAGCATATCGTTCGGCACAGATGGTCGTATTTGATCGGCTTCGCGCTCGTGACGGTCTCGTCGCTGCTGCAGCTGCTCATCCCGGCGCTCATGGGACGGTTCACCGACAGCTTGGAAGCGGGCGGGCTCGATCCCGGCCGCATCGCGGCGTTCGCGCTCGGCATCGCCGCGGTCGCGTTCGGCACGGCGCTGTTCCGCTCGATCAGCCGCATCTCGATGTTCCGACTCGCGAGGGTGCTCGAGAAGCGGGTGCGCAACGATCTGTTCAAGCATTGGGAGCGGCTCCCGGTGCAGTACTACAACAATCAGCGCGTCGGCGACCTGATGGCGCACGGCGTCAGCGACGTCGGCGTTATGCGCGAAGTCACGATGGGCGCCTATTATCAAGTCGCGGAGGCCGTCGTCCTCATCGGCGTCACCGTCGGCGCGATGGCGCTCAGCATCTCGCCGTCGCTCACGCTGCTTACCTTGCTGCCGCTGCCGCTGCTCACGTACATGGCCTACAAGTTCCACAACAAGGTCATGAAGCAGTCGACGGACGTGCAGGACGCGATCGGCGACATGACGAGCCGCGTGCAGGAATTCGTCGCCGGGGTGCGGGTCGTGAAGGCTTATGTTCAGGAACAGGCGGAGACCGCGAAGTTCGAGGCGTCCAACGCGCGCGCGGTACATACGAACCGGGAGTTCGTGAAGACGAACTCGCTGTTCAACGGCGCGAGCCAGGGCATCGTCGGCGTC
>JAPSKX010000179.1 GCA_031181325.1 Paenibacillus sp. | reverse complement strand
TCGCGAAGGGGTCCGATTTACGTACTCGACTATACATTTTACGTGACTATAATAGGCAATGTCAAGGGAAATACAGGCCGGGCGAAAAGCCGACGCCGCGCCCGGCTCATTATGTAACGATTCTTGAAATTATAGTACAATATTGAAAGGCAGAAACATAGACTATAAAAGCGAGTATCGGGTAAGGCAAGGAGGGATGGCGGATGGGAGGAAGCGAGAGCTTCTATCGTTCCATGTTCGATTTGAGCCGTACGTTATTTCTGCAACAAACGACGGACGGCGTCTTAAAACATATCGTTTCGTCGCTTCGAGGACATTTCCCGTTCGCCGTCTCGCAGCTGTATATGTCTCAAGATACGACGCCTTCGGACATTCCGATCCTGCCGCTCGTCTTCCGCCATGACGGGAACGATCTCTGCACGAGAGCTTTCATGGAAGGCAAGCCCGTCTTCGGGTATCCCGTCGACGGCGCGGACGAGGACGGCTTGCCGACGCGAGCGGCGGCGGTGCCGCTCGTCGGGAAGCAAGGCGTGTACGGCGTGCTCGAGGTTCTGGCGGATTCGAAGCCGCTCGATCGCGCCGACGCGGAGCTGTTGGTCGGGATCGGAGAGACGGCCGGGGCGGCTTTCGAGAACGCCAAGCTGTACGAACAATCGAATATGCTCGTCACGGAGCTTCGACTCATTAACGAAATCACGAAGCGCCTCAACCAAAGCCTTCGCGTGTCCGACATTTTCCAGTATGCCTGCAAGGAATTAATCGACGTCTTCCATGCGGACTTCGCTTGCATTCTCGAGCTCGACCGCAAGGAACGCACCTTCGTCGTCCAAGCGACCAATCTGGAGGATATGCTTACCGATTCGTTCGAGATCGACTACGGCTTCGCCGGCCTGCTCCATCGAACCAAAGAACCGGTCATCGTCTCGGACTACTCGCATAACGCGCGCATCGAGTCGAAGCTGATGAAGGCGACGGGCTCGCGGTCGCTGATCGCATCGCCCATTCTCGTGAACGAGGAGGTCGTCGGCGCGGTGCTCGTGACGCACGGGGAGCCGAACTATTTTACGTACGAAAATTATAAACTGCTGCTGCTGCTTTCGGGCCATATCGGCCTTGCGATCATGAAGGCGCAGCTGCACGCCGAGCTGAACCGGATGGTCATCACCGACAATTTAACCGGACTGTACGCGCGCCGATACCTGGACGAGCAAGTGCACTCTATGCAGTCGAAGGATGCGCGGGGTGCGCTCATCGTCGTCGACATCGACGACTTCAAGCTGGTGAACGATACGTACGGTCATCAGATCGGAGACCAGATTCTTAAGCAGGTCAGCGCGATCGTCCGATCCTGCATTCGAGATACCGACATCGCGGCTCGCTGGGGCGGCGAGGAGCTGGCGATTTACTTGCCGCAGCTGACGCTCGAGCAGACGGAGCGGGTGGCGGAGCGCATCCGCAGTCGCGTCGAACGGGAGACCGATCCGGCCGTTACCGTATCGTGCGGCATCGCGGAATGGAGCCGCGCGGACGAGAAGGTGAGCGTCGAATCCTTGTTCTATAAAGCGGATATGGCATTGTATTCCGCGAAGAACAACGGGAAAAATCAATACCGCTTCGGGTAGAGGGGAAGTCCGGATTCCGGGCTTCCCTGCGGTTTGTGCCGGGGAAAACGGCTATGCTACAATGAAGGCGTATCGGGCCCTCGGGCCTTGCGACAGCCGAAGGAGGAGCTTCTGATGAAGGACCCTAGAATCTTAAAGCTTGCGAAGACGATCGTGAACTACTCCACTCGGGTGCAAAAGGGCGAGCGGGTATTGATCGAGATGATCGGCCCCGAACGCGAGCTGCTGAAAAGCATCATCGACGAGGTGCACGCGGCGGGCGGGCATCCGTACGTCCAATTGACGGACCGCGCGGTACAGCGGACGATGCTGAGGTCGATGACGAAGGAAAACCTCGAGCATTGGGCCGAACTCGACCTCCAACGCATGAAAGACATGGACGTATATATCGCCGTACGCTCCGGCGAGAACGCAAGCGAGCTGTCGGGCCTGCCCGACGGACAATTAAGCTTGTACGAGAAAACCTATTACAAACCTGTCCACCTGGATCAACGGGTTCGGCATACGCGGTGGGTCGTCATGCGGTACCCGAGTCCGTCGATGGCGCAGCTGGCCGGGATGAACACGGACGCGTTCGAGGATTTCTACTTCGACGTCTGCACCCTCGATTACGAGAAGATGTCGAAGGCGATGGACCCGTTATCCGAGCTGATGAGCAAGACCGACAAGGTGCGTATCGTCTCCCCGGGCACGGATCTGACTTTCTCCATCAAGGGCATCCCGAACGTCAAATGCGTCGGAGACAAAAACTTGCCGGACGGCGAGCTGTATACGGCGCCCGTGCGCGATTCCGTCAACGGCACGATTCGATACAACACGCCGAGCGTCTACTCGGGCATCACGTTCGAGAACATCTTCTTCCGCTTCGAGAACGGCAAAATCGTCGAAGCGACGAGCAACGACACGAAGAAGCTGAACGAGATTCTCGACAACGACGAAGGCGCTCGCCATATCGGAGAATTCAGCATCGGCTTCAATCCGTACATCCAACACCCGATGAAGGATACGCTGTTCGACGAGAAGATCGACGGCAGTCTGCACTTCACGCCGGGTCAAGCATACGAAGAAGCCGACAACGGCAACCGCTCTTCGATCCACTGGGATTTGGTTCTCATCCAACGTCCGGAATACGGCGGAGGCGAAATTTGGTTCGACGATCGGCTCATTCGCAAGGACGGACGGTTCGTCGTGCCGGAGCTCGAAGGACTCAATCCGGAACGTTTGAAATAAAGCCTCTTGATTCCTAAGCAGGGCGGAAGTATGATAAAGGAAAGCTGTCACATTATGGGAGGCGACGACGATGACGAATAACAAGAATGCTGCAATCGTAGACATCGCACAAACTGCAGGGAAGTTCAAATCTTCCATCGTTCTGCAATTCGATAACAAGTACATAGACGTGAAGAGCATCCTCGGATTGTTCACGACGCTCGTGTCGGACAACGACTACGAGCTTCACGTACACGGTCCGGACGAAGAAGAAGCGAAGAAAGCGATGATCGAAGTGTTCGCGAAGCATGGCCTCGGGATCAAGGCGTAAGCAAGCCGAAGCGAGAAGCGAACGACCGCAAGCCGGAGACGGGTTGCGGTCGTTTTTCTTTTCCGCCCCCTAGCATCTCTTCCCAACTTGTATGTCCCGCCGTTTTCAATTAATATTAGAGTATCATCGGTGCCGGTAGGGGGAAATCACGCCATGTCTTCTTCGGATTTGTTGCTCGAACTCTCGCACAAGGCGATGCAGTTGCTGCAAGAGGATGCGAATAAAATAGAAACGCTCATTCAGGTCCAGATGGAGAACTTGGCGACGCGCAAGTGTCCGTTATACGAAGAAGTGTTGGATACGCAGATGTACGGTCTTTCCCGCGAGATCGACTTCGCGGTGCGGGCCGGCCTCCTGCAGGAAGCGGACGGCAAGCAGCTGCTTGCGAAGCTGGAGCGGAATTTAGCGCAGCTGTATGAAGCGTTGGCCATTAATCAGAATGCGAGCTCGTAACGCTGCGGTCCCGGACAGGGGCCGCTTTTTTGTTCCCTCCAAAGGTCGGTTGCAGGCCGAAGGGAAACCCTTTACAATGGAAATACAGCTAACGGGAAGAGGTGGATTGCCATGACGGACGGTAACGGGATCATTCGGATTTCGGACGACGTCGTCGCCACGGTGGCGGGGTTGGCCGCGCTCGATACGCCGGGTATTGCGGCGATGTCCGGCGGCATATCGGAAGGATGGGCGAAGCGATTGACCGGAAAGAACGCCCAGAGAGGCGTGTCGGTCGAAGTCGGGGAACGGGAAGCCGCCGTCGATCTCCGAGTGATCGTACATTACGGCGTCGCCATACATGATGTTTGCTGGCAGCTTCAGGAACGCGTCCGGGAAGCCGTGCAGACGATGACGGGCCTGACGGTCGTGGAAGTGAACGTGAAGGTGGAAGGCGTCCAGCTCCCCGACGAGGAGCCGGAGGAAGCGCCGCCGCCCGCACGAGTGAGATAACCCTAGAAATCGTGGAACATGAAGAAAAGCTGCCGATTCGGCAGCTTTTCTTGCGTGGGATCGGTTCTTCGAATAAGAGCTTATCGAATCATCGGCACGTGCTCCGGCACGCGGGAGGAACCCTTCTTCATCGGCTTGCGTCCTTCGTTCGGCTTCGACGTAGACGACTTGTCCCGCACCGCGCCGGCATCCCGCGAGATGCTGAGCAAGAGGCCCATGCTCATCATGCTGACGAGCAGCGAGGAGCCGCCGGCCGAGATGAACGGCAGCGTGATGCCGGTCATCGGAATCGTGCGCGTGACGCCGCCGATGTTGATGAACGCTTGAATGCCGAACATGCCGACGATGCCGATGCCGATCAGGGTGCCGAACGGATCGGAGCAGCGCAGCGACACGAAGATGCCTCTCCATAAGAACGCCAAGTATAACAATAAGAACAAGGTAACGCCGATAAAGCCGAATTCCTCGCCGAAGATGGCGAAGATAAAGTCGTTCTGCGCCTCGGGCAGGTAGAACAGCTTCTGCACGCTCTGTCCGAAGCCGGCGCCGGTGACGCCGCCGTGTCCGAACGCCAGCTCCGCTTGGATTTGCTGCCAGCAAGCGTTCTGACTGTCGTGCCACGGGTTGACGAAGCAGTCGATCCGCTTGAGCTGGTATCCCCGTTCGGCATCCTCTCCGGTCTGGTTCAGCAGCGAGCCGCCGACGAACAACAAGCCGGCGACCGCGACGGCGATCAGACCCATGAACAAGTGCTTCATGTTCGCGCCGCCCGCCACGATGACGATGGCGCTGCAGAACAGAAAGACGACGGTCGAGCCGAAGTCGGGCTGAAGCAGGATCAGACCGCCGACGATCCCGACCATGAGCGCGACGGGCAGCAGGCCGCTGCGGAACCGTTCGAATTTCTCGCCCTTGCGCGTGATGATCGTCGCCAGATAGACGATAATGGCGAGCTTCGCGAATTCCGCGGGCTGGATCGACATGACGCCGAGATCGATCCAGCTGCGAGGCTTGTCCCCCGAGGGCTGCGTAAGTACGAATGCGAGCAATCCCAGCACGCCGAAGAAGAAGGGAAGGTACATTCGCTTCCACTTCAGGTACGGGATATTCATGAGTATTAACATGAGCACGGCGCCGAGGCCGGCCGCCATGATCTGCTTCTTCGTGTACCACAAGGCGTCGCCGTATTGGGTCGCAGCTTCGGGACCGCTGGCGCTGAACACCATGACGATGCCGAAGCCGACGAGGAGGACGGTCATCAGCAGCAAGAAGAAGTCGGGCGTTCCCCTGCGCTCCATCCGTCGCTCCTCGTTAAGCGAGAAGCTGCTTGAGCGCTGCCAGCTTCTGCTTTGCTTGCTTCAGAATCGCGTCCGGCACCGGAGATTCGTAATCGAGCCCGTGAGGGAACGTAGCCCGCCCGATATAGACGTGTTCTACGGCGAGCACGGCGGAAGGGCTCTCCAGCTTGCCTTCGATCGCTCTCGTGTTCATGCGCAAGAAATAGTCTTCCCGATTCGGCGTGTCTTCGATCTTCAGGTCGTACGTGGCGCGATAATATTCCCATTGCCAACGGACGAAGCCGAGCTTCTCGGACGATGCGTCGAGATCGGCGAGTTCCGCTTGCAGACCTACCAATCCGCTGTCTTCGATAATCAACTTCCATTCCTCCTGTACCCATATCCGCATCAATGTCGCAAAGAGCGACACCCTCATGATATTATGAATAAACCATGGAAAGCAACCTTAATCGAACGATGCGAACACAATTCTGTTAATATATGAATTAATGGATATACCGGAAAATCGGAAGGAGACGGACGAGCATGAACGGGACGCGCAAAGAAACGATGGATCGAGTAATCGCCTGGCGGAGGCATCTGCATCGCTATCCGGAGGTATCCTACGAGGAGAAGGAGACGTCGGCGTTCGTCGCCCGCGAGCTGCTGCGCATGGGCTGGCGCGTGCGGACCGGCGTCGGCGGCCACGGCGTCGTCGCGGATCTGGACGGCGCGTCGCCCGGGAAGCGGATCGCGCTGCGCGCCGATATGGACGCGCTTCCGATTCAAGATCAGAAGCAGACGGAATACGCGTCGACCGTGCCGGGCGTCATGCACGCCTGCGGACACGACGGGCATACGGCCGCGCTGCTCGGCGCCGCCGAGCGGCTTGCGGAGACGAAAGCGCAATGGCACGGCTCGGTGCGGCTGCTGTTCCAGCCTGCGGAGGAATTCCCTCCGGGCGGCGCGCAGGCGATGATCAAAGAGGGCGCGCTCGACGGCGTGGACGAAATCTACGGCATCCACTTGTGGTCGCAGTTCCCCGCTTGCACGGTGCAAACCGCCCCCGGGCCGATTATGGCGGCATCGGACGAGTTCCAGGCGCGCATCGTCGGGAAGGGCGGGCACGGCGGTCTGCCGCATCAAGCGATCGACGCCGTGGCGATCGGTTCGCATTTCGTCGTGAACGCGCAGTCGATCGTCAGCCGAAACAGCGATCCGATTCTGCCGAACGTCATCTCGATCGGATCGTTCCATGCGGGCACGACGTTCAACGTCATCGCGGCCGATTGCCGTCTGCAAGGGACGGTGCGCTCCATGACGCCGGAGACGCGAGCGCATCTCAAGGAGCGGCTCGAGCAGGTGCTCGACGCGACGTGCCGCATGTTCGGAGCGGAGTACGAGCTGGATTATAAATTCGGTTACCCGCCGGTCGTCAACCACGCGGGTCCGGCGGAGCGCGTGCTGTCGCTCGCCCGGGATCGGCTCGGCGACGAGGCGGTCCGCGTATGCCAGCCGATGATGGCGGGCGAAGATTTCTCGTTTTATTTGGAACGGGTACCCGGCTGCTTCCTGTTCGTCGGCGCCGGCAACGAATCGATTCGCGCGCCGCACCATCACCCGCTGTTCGATATCGACGAACGCGCGCTGCAGACGAGCGTCGATCTGCTGTACGATTTGGCGACGCGCCGGTGAATGGTTTGCCCTCCGCCCGGAAACGCTATGAGGGAGGAGGGATGACCATGAGCTCTACTACGACGGTGAAAACCGTGAAGGACATTATGGAAACCGAAATCGTGACGGTCACCTTGAAGGATAATATTTACGAGATCGCGTTGAAAATGAAACAGCACGATATCGGCTTCGTTCCGGTCGTGGAAGGAAAGCAGCTGATCGGCGTCGTCACCGACCGCGACTTGGTCGTTCGCGGCTACGCGGAGAAGCATTCCGGTTCCACCGCGGTGAAGGAAGTCATGAGCGACCAGACGGTCGTCTCCGTACCGCCGACGATGACGGTGGACGAAGCGGCGAAGCTGATGGCGAAAAACCAAATTCGCCGCCTGCCGGTCGTCGAGAACAACGAGTTGGTCGGCGTCGTAGCGATCGGAGACCTCGCCGTGCGTTCCAAGCTCGAAGAAGAAGCGGGACATGCGCTCAGCGAAATTTCCGAAAAACATAAGCAATCGATCGGTACGAATTGACGAGGGTAGCCGTCGCCGCTCCGTTTTCCTTCGGGAAAACGGATTTTTTGCATATATCCGACACCTGGGGAGGGCGCGCATGAAGGATAAACCGATCATCGTACAGAGCGACTTCACGGTGCTGCTCGAATCGAAGCACCCGAAGGCCGAGGACGTCCGTCCGCTGCTGTCCGCCTTCGCGGACCTGAAGAAGAGTCCGGACGGGTTACATACGTACCGCATTACGCCGCTGTCGCTGTGGAACGCGGCCTCGTCCGGCGCGACCGCGGAGGAAATCGTAGAGACGCTGAACGCTTACGCGAAATTCGGCGTACCCGCCGCCGTCGTACGGGACATAACGACGTACGTCAACCGATACGGCCTTGTCCGGATCGAACGCGAAGGCAAGCAGCTGATGCTCCGCTGCGAAGATCCGGAGGTGCTGAAGTCGATATCCGGCTACGATTCGCTGCGTTCGTACTGGGAGCCCAGCCCGATGGATCATCGCCACACGATCGCCGTGCGGCTGAGCGAGCGGGGAGCCGTCAAGCAAGAGCTCATGCGGCTCGGCTACCCGGTCGTCGACGTCGCGGGGTACCAGGACGGCGAGCCGGTAGGGATCGCGCTACGAACGACGCTGCGGCGGTCCGGCAAGCCGTTCGGCTTGCGCGATTACCAAGAGGAAGCCGTCGAAGCGTTCTATCGGGGGGGCGCGGCGGCCGGCGGCAGCGGCGTGCTCGTGCTGCCGTGCGGCGCGGGCAAGACGGTCATCGGCATCGGCGCGATGGCGAAGCTCGGCCGGGCGACGCTGATCTTAACGACGAACGCGACGTCGGTTCGGCAGTGGCGGGAAGAATTGCTGGACAAGACGACGCTGTCGGAGGAGGAGATCGGCGAGTACGGCGCCGAGCGCAAGGAGGTGCGGCCGGTCACGATCGCGACGTATCAGATGCTGACGCACCGGAAGACGAAGGATGCCGCGTTCACGCATATGAAGCTGTTCGGCGAGCGGTCGTGGGGCCTGATCGTCTACGACGAGGTCCATCTGCTGCCCGCACCCGTCTTCCGCGCGACGGCGGACATCCAGGCGACGCGTCGACTCGGGCTTACCGCGACGCTCGTGCGCGAGGACGGGCGCGAGGAGGACGTGTTCTCGCTGATCGGACCGAAGCGGTACGAGGTGCCGTGGAAGCGGCTAGAGGCGCAAGGGTGGATCGCGACGGTCGATTGCACGGAGGTGCGCGTGCCCATGAGCGGCGAACCGCTGGAGGCGTACCGGAAGAGCGCGGCGCGCGAGCAGCATCGCATCGCCGGGGAGAATCCGGCGAAGCTGGACGTCGCCCGCCGGCTGCTCGAGGCGCATCGGGGCACGCCGGCGCTCGTCATCGGGCAATACTTGGACCAGCTTGCGACGTTGTCCAGGGAGCTCGGCGCGCCGGTCGTAACGGGCGAGACGCCTTCCGCCGAACGAGAGCGGTTATACGCGGCGTTCCGCGCGGGGGACATCGGGGTACTTATCGTGTCCAAGGTCGCGAACTTCGCGGTCGATCTGCCGGACGCCGCCGTCGCGATTCAGGTGTCGGGCAGCTTCGGCTCGAGACAGGAGGAGGCGCAGCGGCTCGGCCGCGTGCTGCGGCCGAAGGAAGGCGACAATGCGGCGCATTTCTACGCCCTCGTCTCCGAAGGGACGAAGGAGCTCGAATTCGCGATGAAACGCCAGATGTTCTTGGTCGAGCAAGGGTATCGATATCGGAGCGTCGCTTGGGACGCGTCGCAGCCGTTCGCCGCGAACGGGCTGCGCGTCACGACGACGAAGGAAGGGGAGCAAGCGGGATGAACGAGTTGACAGCCGTCGAGCGGAAGACGTTAGAGGCGATCGTGCTGCGATACGCGGAGGAACCGTTCAGCGCGGAGGCGCTCGAGCGAGCGTTCCCGGGGCGGTTGACGGGCTTCGAGGCGGAGCTCGGCCTCGAGCGGCTGCGCGCGCGCG